>NZ_JAYGIC010000156.1:0-22648 GCF_034931105.1 Synechococcus sp. CCY9201
GCCCTGGCGACGCTGGAGGGGGTGGACGAGGAGGGGCTGCAGTGGCTGGGGGCGGTGGTGCGACGGCCGCGGATCGAGGCGCTTGAGGCCCTGGGCCGCCGCCAGGAGGCCCAGGGGGAGCGCTGGCAGGGGTTTCTGGAGGATCTCGATGCCGGCCTGCTGCGCGAGTACCTCCGCCGGCTCGATGATTTCGAGGATGTGCAGGCCGAGGAGGAGGCTCTCGATCGGGCGCTGGCCCACGAAGAGCCCGCCGAAGCCCTGGATTTCCTGCTGGCCTGGCCGGATCTGCGCCGGGCGGCGGAGCTGGTGCTGCGCCAGCCCCACCGCTGGAATGGGGAGGCCTACGGGCTCTACGGTCCGGCGGCCGAGCAGCTGGAGGCCGGCCATCCGCTGGCCGCCACCGTGCTGCTGCGGGCGATGGTGAGCTTCGCCCTGGAACACTCCCGCCCGAAGCGCTACCCCTACGCGGCCCAGCACCTGCTGCGCTGCGCCCAACTCGCGCAGCGCATCGACCACTGGCACGACCTACCCACCCACCAGGACTTCGAAGACGACCTGCGGGTGCGCTTCTGGCGGCGGATCGGCTTCTGGCAGGAGGTGGATGGTCTTCAGATGCCGTCCCATGGGCCAGGCTGATGGGCATGGGCGCCAGCGTTGGAAGAAACGGGCCATTGACGACAGCGCCGATCGCATGTCCGATGCCGGTGCTCTACAGCTTCCGCCGCTGCCCCTACGCCATCCGCGCCCGGCTGGCCCTGGCCGCCGCCGGCTTTGCGCCGGGGCCAAACCTGGAGCTGCGAGAGGTGAGCCTGCGGGCCAAGCCGCCCGAGCTGCTGGAGGCCTCAGCCAAGGGCACGGTGCCGGTGCTGGTGGTGCCCGGAAAACGAACCGGGTCCGGCAAGGAAAACGGTTCCTCCTCCGAAGAGACGAAGCCTGCGCAGGTGCTGGAGGAAAGCCTGGAGATCATGCGGTGGGCCCTGGAGCACCGCGACCCGCACAGCTGGTGGATAGGCCGGAGCCCAGCGGCACTGGCGGAGATCACGGCGATGATCGCCGAAAACGACGGACCCTTCAAACACCACCTGGATCGCTTCAAGTACGCCGCCCGCCATGGTGCCGCGGGGGAGCAGGAGCGGCCGATGCACCGGGCCGCCGCCCTGGCGATCCTGGGGCGCTGGAACGAACGGCTGGCGAGAACACCGGAGGGCTGGCTGCTGGGTTCGCGCCCCTCCCTGGCGGACTGGGCCCTGTTACCCTTCGTGCGCCAGTTCCGGCTGGCGGATCCAGCGGGCTTCGATGCCGAACCGGGCCTGGAGCCGCTGCAGGCCTGGCTGTCGCGTTTCCTTGAGAGCAAGGAACTGGCAACGGTGATGGCGCAACCCTGGACCCAGCCCCAGCCGTGGCGATCAGGAGGCTGGATCTATCACCTCGCTCTGGAAAGCGACTGGCAGCAGGCAAAACGGCAGGGCTTTTACGACCGCTCCACCCGCGCGGCAAGCCTGGCGGAGGTTGGCTTCATCCACTGCTGCACGGCCGAGCAGCTCGAGGGGGTGCGGCAACGGTTCTATGCCGATCTGGCCGATCAGCCTGGGGCCCTGCGGCTGCTGGTGATCGACCCACAGCGCCTCAACGCCGAGGTGCGCTGGGAGCTGGTGCCAGAGGTGGGGGAGGTGTTTCCCCATGTGATGGGCGTGATCGGACTGGAGGCCGTTGTGACCTGAGAAAAAAGGGGGATGCTGAGTACAGCAGGTCACCAACAAAAAGAACAACAACCCGTTAAACGCTCGTGGGATTCTGCTACGGACAAAGCCTGATGCGACTGGGATTCTCGAGATGCCGAAAGCCCACAGGGCTGCTCGCCAGTGAATCGAACAGCAGGTGCCCACCCACACCTGGAAGAGCGATTTGCGGATGTGATCTCACCATCCCGAGCCCGAACCGGTCAGCCTTACTAGCGTGATAGCAGAGGCTCTGGAGTTCGTGGGATGGCGCAGTTGCTGGTCCGCAATCTGGAGTTATCGGTGAAGGAGGCCCTGCAGCGCCGGGCTCAGCGCCATGGCCGCAGCATGGAGGAGGAGGTGAGGTTGATTCTGCGGCAGGCGGCGGAAGCGGAGCAGCCCCCGCCCGAGGGCGTTGGCCTGGGATCGCAGATCGCCGCCTTGTTTTCGGACAGCGGCCTGGAGGAGCCGATTGCAGAGTGGCAGGGCCACGAGGCCGCACCCATGGCCTTCGAGGCGTGATCCTGCTCGATACCAGTGTGATCTCGGCTCTGATGCAAAGCAGACCCGATCCAACGGTGGTGAGTTGGTTGGATGAGCTGAGAGCCCAGGATGTCTGGCTGCCCAGTGTGGTGGTGTTCGAATTGCGCTATGCGTGGCCGCTCTACCGGATGGGCAGCGGCGTCGCGGCCTCCACCAAGGCCTTGAGCAGTTATTGGAACAGCTCATCCAGGAGCGCATTGCACCCCTGGATGGCCTGGCTGCAAGCAGGGCTGCGGCACTGGCCGCCGAGCGGAAGGCAAGGGGGCGCCCTGTAGACCTCCGCGACACCTTGATCGCAGGCATTGCCCTGCACGGGGTGCTCGCCTCGCTACCCGTCACACCCGCCATTTCAGCGACACCACCATCGGCCTGATCAATCCTTTTGCACGGTGATGATTAGGTAGATGCTCGATGGCGCATTCTGGAGCTCCTCGGTGATCAACCTCTCCAGGCCAGGGGCGACCCCCAGCGCTGGCCGTGGCTGCAGCGGCTGCTCGCCCTGCTGGTGGCTCCCGAGCTCCAGCTCCGCCAGGCGATCGAGAGTCTGCGGGAGTGGGTGAATGGCAGACTGGAAGCAGCCGAGCTGCTCCAGCTAATCCCAGCCGGCGTGACAGAACGCCTGAGCGGACTCAGCATTCTGGAGATTTGTGCCATGAGCGGCATCACCCTCGAGGATTACAGCCAGAGCCGCGTCTACCAAGAGATCGTCGGGCTTCGCGAAGCCCGCGGTCAAACAATCGGCGAAGCCAGTGTGATTCTGCAATCAACCAAGGCTATTTGAAAATATCTTCTGACTGGCGATCATTCGAGCACCCCAAGAATGCATTTGGCTCAATAAAAAGCGGGGAATAGCTCCCCGCAGTTTAAGAGTGCAACAAATGTATAAACTGGAAATGCATTTTCCCAAGTAACGCCGAGGGGGCTTAAATGTCTTTAAGCAAGGTCTTCGGCGCCCCGTCAACCACCACCACCACCACCAATCACACAAGACATTGCCCCATCAGGTCCAATGGTAATAGTTGCCGTGGTATTTGCAGCTACAGATGTTTGATCCAAGCAGCGGACACCAACGACACCTGTTGGCCAAGTTGCCGTATATACGCCCCCATCCTCAGTACAAGCTTTGGTCTCCTTGACAGAAGCGCCTTCTGCTATAGTGGGTGCTGCGCCAATGTCGGATGCTGCAAATGTTGCGCATTCCTTGGCTATGCCAATCGCTTCGCCGATTGCAGATCCAGCTATGGCTGCATTCCGGGCTTGTAGGTACTGAGGCAATGCAACGGCAGAAAGAATGCCGATCACGGCCACTACAATCATCAGTTCCACCAAGGTGAAACCCTTGGCAAGGCCTTTTCGCTCTTTGCTGAGGGTGCGCAGCAAGGCGAGCTTTGATTTGGCGTTCATGGCTCAAGAGTGACTGAAGTCAGTCTAGGTGTCTTTGGGCTTCTTGCCCTTTACGTCAAATTTGACGTAAAGGGCATTAGGCCCTAAGCAATCATGACCCGGATGCCTTGCCGCGGAATCGATTTGGACTTGGCGAGGGATTGCTCCTAGTGGGAAGTCACTTAAAACATCGACTACACACGACCATCCTCCAAGGACCTTTTTAGCACTTTTGCGGAAATGGCTCACCATTCCTTAAGTTTGCAGGGGCGTTCTGCAGCGATTGGTCAGACGTGGCTTGTCCTACGTTTGATTATTGTTCCGGTTGAGGCTCCACGACGCCCCCGGGTTCAGGAAAAATGTCACCCCTCTGATCCGTACACCCGGGGGCTTGATGGAACAGAGCAATGCGTCGTTACAGCGAGGCTGTCAAGGCTGATGCGAGAAGGCGGATGAGCCCGTCGCAACGCCAGAGCGTGGCCCGGATTTCAGAAGAGCTGGGCACCCACGTGATCACCCTCTACAAATGGAGGAAAACCTGGCGGTTGCAGGGAGAGGTGGTGCCGGCATCCGAGAAGGAACCAGAAGGCTGGAGCGCCGCCGACAAGTTCACGGTGGTGCTGGAGACGGCCGGGTTGAACGCCACCGAGCTCAGCGCCTACTACCGTGAATGGGGCCTGTTCCATGAGCTGGTGAAATGCTGGCGGCAGGTGGCTATAGGTGAAGATACTGGGCTTCTCCGGTTTTCAAGGACAAGTCGATAGGGGTCACGCCATGACCACCAGACTGTCCATCGATGACGAACCCCACCAGAATTAGGCGCCGGTTCACGGCGCAACAGAAGGCGGAGGCCGTGGAGCTCTGCTTGCAGGAGGGCCTCTCTTGCAATGCAGTGGCTCAGCGACTTGGTCTTCCTTCCAGCAGCCTGGCCCGCTCGGTGAGGCAAACCCGCATTGATCGCGGCGATGCCGGTCCCCGTGAAGAGGGCCTGCTCACCAGTGAGGAGCGCGCCGAGCTGAACCGGCTCCGCAAGGAGAACCGTGAGCTCAGGAGAGAGAAGGACTTTTCAGGCTGGCGGCAGCGCACTTCGCCAAGGAGCAGCTGCCGCCGAGAGGTTTCGCCTGATCGATGAGCTCGCCGATCGCCACTCGGTAGCCTGGCTGTGCCGGCAGCTGGGCGTAGCCCGCAGCGGCTTCTACGCCTGGCGGCAGCGGCAGGAGGCGCCGGGAAAGCGTGCGACCGAGAACGCTCTGATCACCGCAGTGTTTCAGCAGCACCGCGGCTTCTACGGCGCGCCCCGGATCCACCAGGAACTGGCCGCTGCCGGCCTCCGGATCGGTCGCCACCGCGTCGCCCGGCTCATGCAGCGGGCGGATCTGCGGGCCTGCACCCGGCGGGCGTTCCGGCCCTGCGCCGGGGGGCACAGGGGAGCTGTGGGGGTGGCCGAGAACCTGCTCCAGCAGGAGTTTCAGCCTCCTGCTCCAAACCGGTGCTGGGCCGGCGACATCACGTATGTCCGCACCACAGCAGGCTGGCGCTATCTGGCGGCGTGGATCGATCTGTTAAGCCGCCGCGTGGTCGGCTGGACGCTGGATCAGCGGATGGATGCCGCTCTCGTGGTCGAGGCCCTCAACCGGGCCCTTGGCCACCGACAGATGGAGCCGGAGCAACTGCTCGTCCACACGGACCAGGGCAGCCAGTACCGGCCTACCGACTACCGTGACCTCCTGAGGAAACGCGAAATCGTCTGCAGCATGTCCGGCAAGGGCTGCTGCTGGGACAACGCAGTGGTGGAGAGCTTTTTCTCCACCCTGTAGCCGAAGGCTTCTGCGAAGCAGTAGCTGGAACTCGACCTCGATGACAATCGAGAGACGCTCATCTCAGCCCAGCAGCTGCAGCCTGATCTGGCCTTCTGGATCAATGGCGATTACAACCATGAACGGCGCCATTCAACGATTGGCTACATCAGTCCGACTATGAGCAGCGGTTCATCGCTGCCTCTACACTCGCCTCTGTGAACGCCTTGACCGCTCGCTGTCCACGAAATCGGGGGAAGCCAATACTCAGCCCAGAAGGGATGGGGTCGGCTGATCGCTGTTGAGCTCTCTCTAAATCTCTGGGGCCAACAGGATTCCCGGGCCGAGTCAAGTACAACATCGACTGGATGATACTTCTGAATCAGAACCAAGACCCCATAGATAGCAGACTTCGCTCGAAGAGACACCTGCATTCGATTCGCAATCACGCCACCCATGCAAGCCTTCACCTACAACCACTACGGCCCACCCGAAGTCCTCCAGCCACAGGAGGTCGACCAACCCACCCCCAAGCCCAATGAAATCCTGATCCGGATCCATGCCACAACCGTGAGCTCAGGCGACTGGAGAATGCGCAGCCTTGAGGTGCCAGCAGGATTTGGCCTGATCATCCGGTTGGTGGCCGGCATCCGGCGGCCACGGCAACCGATCCTGGGCACGGAACTGGCTGGGGTCGTGGAAGCGGTGGGAGGAGAGGTGAGCCGCTTCAAGATTGGCGACCCCGTCGTTGGCTTCAGCGATACCGCCATGGGCTGCCATGCGGAGTACCGCTGCTTACCGGAGGATGGTGCTGTGGCAGCGAAACCCAGCACCCTCTCCTTCGAGGAGGCCGCTGCCCTCTGCTTCGGCGGCACCACGGCGCTGGATTTCCTTCGCCGGGCGAAGCTGCAGCGGGGCGAGCGGGTGCTGATCAATGGAGCGTCTGGCTCCGTTGGCACCGCAGCCGTGCAGCTGGCCAGGCACATCGGCGCCGAGGTGTCGGGGGTGTGCAGCACCGCCAATCTGGATCTGGTGCGCTCGCTCGGTGCCACGCACGTGATCGACTACACCCAGCAAGACTTCACCCAGAACGGCAACCGCTACGACGTGATCCTGGACGCCGTCGGCACGGCTCCATTCAAGCGTTGCCGGCGCTCGCTCAAGCCTGGCGGGCGTCTGCTGCTGCTGGTGGCGGATCTGCCCGCCATGCTGCTGAGCGGCTGGCAATCGCTGATCTCGGGCCGGCGGGTGATCGCCGGGCCCGCCACTGTGCGCCCGGAAGACGTAGCAACCCTGGCAGATCTGGCGGAGACGGGGGCCTACCGGCCCGTGATGGATCGCTGCTATCCGTTCGAGCAGATGGTGGCGGCGCATCGCTATGTCGACACCGGGCGCAAGCGGGGCAATGTCGTGGTCAGGCTCGATCCAGAGCCACGACTCGATCCCGCGCCACTACGGAATGTGATGGGCGCCTGACCCTCCAGGCAGGTGTGCATACGGTCGAGGGGAACGACTCCACCCCGTGGACGACTCCCTCCCGCTGCCGCACCGCGATGACTGAGCTTGGCCAGTGCCCGTTTGCGGGGCGCGCTGCGACCACCGCCGCATCCGGAGGGTCCGCGAACCAGGCCTGGTGGCCCCACCAGCTCAACCTGGCGATCCTGCACCAGCACAGCCCGGCCTCCAACCCTCTGGGCGAAGCGTTCGACTACCCCGAGGCCTTCAGTCAGCTGGATTTCGCTGCCCTCAAGCGCGATCTCCATGCCCTGATGACCGACTCGCAAGACTGGTGGCCGGCCGACTGGGGCCACTACGGCGGCCTGTTCATCCGCATGGCCTGGCACAGCGCCGGCACCTACCGCACCGCCGACGGCCGCGGTGGCGCCGGCACCGGCAACCAGCGCTTCGCGCCGATCAACAGCTGGCCCGATAACGGCAACCTCGACAAGGCTCGCCGTCTGCTCTGGCCAATCAAGCAGAACTACGGCAACCGCATCTCCTGGGCCGATCTGATCATCCTCACGGGCAACTGTGCCCTCGAGTCGATGGGCTTCCCCACCTTCGGTTTCGGCGGCGGCCGTGTCGACATCTGGCAACCGGAAGACGATATCTACTGGGGCCGCGAAACCACCTGGCTCGGCGATGAGCGCTACAGCGGCGAGCGCGAACTGGAGAACCCCCTGGCTGCCGTGCAGATGGGGCTGATCTATGTGAACCCCGAAGGCCCCAATGGCGAGCCCGATCCGGTGGGCTCCGGACGGGATGTGCGCGAAACCTTCGCTCGGATGGCGATGAACGACGAGGAAACCGTGGCCCTTGTGGCCGGCGGCCACACCTTCGGCAAGGCCCATGGCGCCGGCAGTCCGGAGCTGATGGGGCCCGCCCCGGAAGGGGCCAGCCTCGAGGAGCAGGGGCTGGGTTGGAACAACCACTTCGGCAGCGGCAAGGGCGCCGATACCACCACCAGCGGCATCGAGGGCGCCTGGAAGCCCAACCCCACCACCTGGGACTGGGGCTATTTCGAGATGCTGTTCGGCTACGAGTGGGAGCTGGAGAAAAGCCCGGCCGGTGCCTGGCAGTGGCGGGCCAAAGATGTGCGCGAGGAGCACCTGATCCCCGACGCCCACGACCCCAGCAAGCGGCACCGGCCGATGATGACCACCGCCGATCTGTCGCTCCGCTTCGATCCGATCTACGAGCCGATCGCCCGCCGCTTCCACCAGGATCAGCAGGCCTTCGCCGACGCCTTCGGCCGCGCCTGGTTCAAGCTCACCCACCGCGACATGGGGCCCAAGGCGCTCTACCTCGGTCCCGAAGTGCCCGCCGAAGACCTGATCTGGCAGGACCCGATTCCGCCCATAGACCATCCCCTGATCGATGCCGCCGCCATCGCCGAGCTGAAGGATCAGGTGCTGGCCTCGGGGCTGTCGGTGCCGGAACTGGTGGCCACCGCCTGGGCCTCGGCCTCCACCTACCGCGGCTCCGACAAGCGCGGCGGCGCCAACGGTGCCCGGATCCGCCTGGCCCCCCAGAACAACTGGGAGGTGAACCAGCCCGAGCAGCTGGCCAAGGTGCTGGCAGTCCTTGAAGGCATCCAGCAGCAGTTCAACGCCAGGCAGATCGCAGCCCAGAGCGCCACGCCAGCCCCTGGCACCCGTATCTCCCTGGCCGATCTGATCGTGCTCGCGGGTTGCGCGGCCGTGGAGCAGGCTGCCCGGGCCGGCGGCCATGAAGTGTCTGTTCCCTTCAGGCCGGGCCGGGCCGATGCCTCCCAGGAGCAGACCGATGCCGCCTCCTTCGAGCCCCTGGAACCCCAGGCCGATGGCTTCCGCAACTACCAGAAGCGCGCCTTCGCGATGCGGGCCGAAGAGCTGCTGATCGACCGGGCCCAGTTGCTCACCCTCAGCGCGCCGGAGCTCACGGTGCTGGTGGGTGCCCTGCGGGTGCTGGGAGCCAACACTGGCGGCTCACCCCACGGCGTGTTCACCCACCGGCTCGGCACCCTCAGCAACGACTTCTTCGTGAACCTGCTCGACATGGGCACGGTCTGGACACCCATCGCCGAAACCGCCAAGGCCGGTGAAGCCCAAACCTTCGAAGGCCGCGACCGCCACAGCGGTGCGTTGCGCTGGACCGGCACCCGGGTGGACCTGGTCTTCGGTTCCAACTCGCAGCTGCGGGCGATCGCGGAGGTCTATGCGCAGAACGATGGCGGCGAGAAGTTCGTGGCGGATTTCATTGCAGCCTGGGACAAAGTGATGAATCTTGATCGCATCAACTAATCGCATCAACCAGCCTCGGGAGTAAACTTGCCTGACAAGCTTTGTGCTGGCGTTGACTAGCCAGCCAGTCGTGGTGCGCGTGCAGCAGCGGATCTAGGGTGAAGAGGCGGAAGGGGTCGGGTGAGTTCCATGAACCGGCAACATCCAGGGTCGCCCACCTCCGAACAGGGCTTCTCGCTTGTGATCGTCTTCCTGCTCTCCCTCGGGGTGCTGCTCACGGGAGTGGCGACCATGGGCCGCATCAGCTTCGGCTGGATGGGTGCCGCCTGGCAGGCCCAGAGCCGCGAAGCCAGGGAGGCGGCCGAGATCGGGATGACGCGGATCGTGAGTGAGCTGAACCGGGAGCGAAACCGCAGACTGCTGGTGAATGCCTCGGTGCTGGACACCCAGAGCCGCACCTACATCGAGAATTCCACCAACGAAGCGATCACCGGATCGTTCTGCACCACTGCTTTGCCACTGCTCAATGGTGCGTTTCCTGCCGGGACCGATCCCAAAGCACAACAGATCATTGATGCAGATCGCCGCTTCCAGCTGGTGAGTATCAGCCAACCAGCGGCTTCCAGCGAGATGGAACCTGGCAGCCCCAGCAGCCGCAATGATTCCGATGCGAATGGCACCGAGAGTTTCAAAGTCACCACCGGATACGACCCGGATGGAACCGGTACCGCTGAATTCCCGGCTCGCGCCGGTGAGCTCACGATCACGGTGCGCGGCATGGCCTATCGCAACAACACCCTGATTGCCACCACCACCCTGAGGCGCACATTTGAAGTGGTGCCGAAATGCTGCTGGGGCTCCCTGGGAGGCTATGGCGGAGCCTTCGGTGTGGATACCAGACCCTGCCCCACGATCGGCATCGGCATCGTGGGTGGCGCGGCGGAAAACGACACCGGAGAGATCACCATCCTGGGCAGCTCCGCCAGCATCATCACAGGCGACGGAGACCAGATCCCCTTTGTGTATTGCATTGCCTCCAGCACCTGCAGCGTGAGTGTGAACCAGAATCTGGGCACAGGCGTGAAAGTGGTGGATGCGAAGATGCCACGCATTCCCATGCCACCAATCACAATCTGCCTGGATCAGAACACGGCACTCTGCAATCTAGATCTCGATGATAATGGGTTACCCAATAGTGGCGGCAACCTCTTGCTGGATACAGGGGTAGCGCTGTCCAGTTGGCCGGCCAACTTTCGCAGTGTATGCATGCGTGATACGGCTACCCCACCGGTCACCACCTGCAGCATCAACACCCTTGATTTCGGTCACAACAACCGCACCCTTTCCGTGGATACGCGCGGTGGGCCGATCCGCCTCTACTTCCCCAACAGCCAGAGCGGCAGCACCAAAACGATTGACATGCGCAACAACGGTGGCTTTATTCATATCAATTCCAGCAATACCGGCAGCGTTCCCTCCGATATCACCGATTTGACCTTCTTCGGCTGCCAGCCATCCAGCACACGGACCTGCAGCCCGCACCAGCTGGTGAGCATCGGCAATGGCAGCGCTGCGGCCTTGAAGCTGTTTGCCTATTTCCCCAATGGCGACGTCACCATTGGGGGCAATGGCAGTTTTGAAGGTGTGATGTGGGTCGATCAACTCGGCTCTAATGGCAACATCACCTTCATCATCCCTGGCTCTGGCATCTCACAGGTTCTTGATTTGATGGGCATGGGTGGAACAGCCCCCACCCAGGAGTTTCCGATGGTCGACTATGTGACCCGCGCAACCAAGTCACTTCAGTTCTTTTAATGGCCAGCCTGTTGCTTCGAACTCGCTTGGCAGCGGCTGCGAACAACCGCCGCGGCAACGATGGCTTCAACCTGGTTGAGCTGCTGATCTCCAGCGTGATCCTGCTCATCACCCTCGTGGGCGCAGTGACCATCTCCGTGACCAGCAGTATGAACAGCTTCCGCACGGGCCAGCGTTATCAACAGGAAGCCGCCATTGATGCTGATCTTGCCCTGATCCAGCGCTACAATGATCGCTACACCTGCGCGAGCGGCACCTGCGAGATTCTTGCCGGCACGGGTGACATGGGCCGCAACGATTTCTTTCCCGATCCAGTGCCCAGCCTCTCGCAACCTGACAGCAACCATGATGGGGTGGCAGATGCGGCCGAAACAGCCCTTGAGGCCATCCAAGACCGATGCCGATATCGCAACAACCTTGATCTGGTCACTCCACTCAAGACTCTGATTGAAGCCAATCTGGCCGCTCCCATTCCCTCCGAATTGCAGCGAACCATCGCAGTGGATGCCACCACGCAGGGCGGCGCTCACCGGTATACGGTGACCTATACCAATCTCCAGACCAACGAAATGATGCGCCAGATGACCCTCAGCCCCGCCACTGTGGCCTGGTGTCCGCGCATCTGAGCCATGGAACGTCGTGATCATGGCCGTAGACTGGATGCCGTTGGCTTCACTCTCTCGGAGCTGCTGATCACCGTTGCGGTGCTGGGCATCCTCTCGGCAGTGGTGATGAATGGATTCGGGATGAATGAGTGGAGACGAAGCAGGGTGAATGCGGTGGCGCTGGAATTGAATGGCTGGCTTGAGGCGGTGCGACGCTCGGCGCTGAAGGGCACCGGCTGTCGTGTGACGATCCAGACCGCCACCCAAGCCACCGCCGGTTCAGTGATCGCTTCTGCAGCACCGGTCACCACGGCAGCCGTCACGGTGCCCAACACCTGCATGAGCCAGCAACCACTACGCATCCTTTCCAATGCCGGCAATGATGTGTATGCGATCAGCGCTGATCCCGCCACGTTCACCTTTACGCCACGTGGCACGACACGTGGATTAGCTAATGACAACCAGAATGATCTGGAGATCACGATTGCTCTCAATGGTGAACCACCGATGCGCTGTGTCCAGCTCAGCTCACCACTTGGGGTGGTGCGAATCGGCACCAACGACACCTCTGCGAGTGGCAATTGCACCTACCCAGGAGCATTCTGATGAATCCATTCTTCGCCCAGCCTCACCTCCGCAGACTGGCTCGACCGTTTGGCCTCACCCTTGTGGAACTGCTGGTGGCGGCAGCCATCGGTGCGGTGATTCTGGCAGCAGCGGCTCGTGTGCTCACCAGTGATATTCGCTCCAATTCCAGCCAGGAGGCGATTCAACGCTTACGTGATCATTGGGGTCGCGTCAGTTACTTTGTCGATACGGAAGTAAGGGAAGGCTTGAGCGTGAGCTTGGCGAACGGCAGCGGAGAGTGTTCTTCCGTCTCTAACCCTTACCTCGCCATCACAGTTCCCAATCCAGCTGGAGGTACAGGTACAATTTATTACTACAATATCAATGGCGATCTCTGGCGCTGCGGACCGGACATCGCAGAGGATGGTTCGTTGACATTCAATACCGTGATCAATGGCATGCTGGTGGAACGAGCCACGATGCAGGTCACGATTGCGAACGCTACCAACATGTCGTATGTCCTCACCATGAACAGCCGCACCGGAAGCGGCGGCATCACCTATTCGGCCAGCAGTGAGGCCCGCACCACGGCTCGCAGCTGCGATGCCACCTCAGGCATCTGTTACTGACGTGCAAACCGTGGCCTGGCGGCGTATTCACCTTCCACTACTGGTGATGATTGCAGGGTTCACGATTGGTTGCACAACAACCGAGCCGCGTTTTTCGCCGGCCTCTGATGCAGGCCGGCGCGCCTGCATCGAGGAGGTGCAGGCCAACTACGCCCCGAGGGGTCGCGTCCAGGCGATGCAGCAGTGCATGACCACGATTGACGGCCGCCTGGAAGACCTGCGACAGCTTGCCGCCGAAAAAGACACTGGCGCCGACACCAATCCTGTCCCCAGCACAACGCCCTCCTCAGCAGAAGATCGCTATCTTTATTGTCGCCTGCATCAAGGCGACGTTCAGGCTGCTGAACGAGAGCGGCAAAAAAGGCAAAGCATCCTGATTACGGCATCCAAGCACGGAAGACTTGATAACGACGCCTATATCCAAGCCGAAAAAGATTACAACCTCAGTGTCGCGCGACTCGAGGCCCTCATCCCCCCTCCGATGCGGAACGGCCTTCCCTTGATTCCGGAAGCAATCACACTCTACAGCTCTTGCAACCCTGACCATTTCTACGATCAATCCCGCTGAGAAGCCATCTTTCTTTGCCTTTGTCATCAGCATGACCCTGCTGACCAGTCCGATGATCAGAGCGGCGGCAGGAATGCCTGCCGGCGTCGTGGCTTTCTAAGACTGGCAAAGTAAGCCAGCATCATTCAACCGGGCACTGACCAGAGAGCTTGTTTCGGCCAGTGGCGATGTCTACTCATCCGTTCAGTGACAGCTAGGCTGAACTTGGAAGCAATGGAAGATATGAAGCCGCCAGCGCCAAGCCACATCCCAGCCAAGAGCTGCAACACACGCTCACGCCTATGGTCAATTGGTCAATTGAGAAAGATCAGGTCCAGTGGTGTTGTTCTGCCTTACGTAATCCTCACGGCACTGATTGCAGTCCTCGGTATCGTTGCCTTGGCGGCACGCAATTCCGAATCACAGCTCAGTTCAATCCGCCAGAGTGATGCGGCCACCGCCAAGGAAGCAGCGGAATATGGAATGAATGAGATTATCGGCAAGCTGAACTCAGATGCCTTCGGCTACCTATGGGTCACGAACTGGAATTCCTCTGCCAGTCCACCGAACTGGGTCTCGGTGACGACAGCCAACCTTGCAGCCTGCAATATTGATATCAGTGGAACTCCAGGTACTTCCAGCCTTGTGGGAATTAAGTCTCTCTCCACAATCTCTACCGCCAAGTACCAGCTCACCAGTTTTGTTCCACCACAGTTTCCGCCAGGGTCTCCAGCAAATGCGTCTTGTACGATGTTTGGCAATCTCTTCGGAGGATCCGCCTCCATCACTGTGCGAGGTTCCTTGCAGAGGCCCTCTGGCACGGAAGTTTCCAATTATGAGTTGACCAGACGTGTGCATGTCTCGGACCTGTTGGCAGCGCTTCCAACCTTGGAGACTTTCCCCTGCTGCTGACCGGGCCTGGATCTCGACTGAACAAAGCGGATGGCGATTTTGTACAGGCATCATCCCCTTCTACAAATGTAAATTCAGCCACAGATGTTCCTATTGCTTGCACTGAATCAGCGGGCTGTCTTACAACGACTCCGTCGGCAACGGCAGTTGTGGATTTATCGAGTATCACGATGCCTGTATTCCCAACACCCACTTCACTCGGAGACCCTACCGGTCGAGATCCCAATGGCAGTGCCGTCACTCAAAACCTTACGGATACCGTTTCCAATTATCCATACACAGGATCCGTACCAGGAAGCATCTCCGACGTGAATGCAAACCTGCGATCAGAGTGCAAACTTGCCCCTTCATCGAGCCCAACTAGTATTATTTGCCTGCTTAATAAGATCACTGTTGCCAAGAACAAAGACTTGACAATTGACACCACTCACTACCCGATTAATATTTTTGTCAAGGGAGACATGCAAATTCAACAAGGAGGTTTGATCGGAGCCAAAAGCCCAAGCTCTAACTGGAGTCGACTGAGAGTCTACGGCAGTAATTCAGGATCATCTTGTGGAGGCCAAGACATTAGGATCGAGGGTTCTGGCTCGTTTTTTCAGGGCGCATTTTCATGGTTCCCCAAAGCCAATGTTGAGTTTGGCAATGGCGGCGGTGGTGGCAATAATGCCAATAACTTTGGCATCATGTGGATGTGCAAATTTACTGGGCCAGGTAGCGAAAACCAGGCATGGGGGGCACCTGTGGATGGAGGAGCAGGCCTGGGAACGATCTTTGGTTCAGCTCTGCCCGGTGGTGCTAATGACACAGTGGATCCAGGCTCCATTCCATCCTCTCTCAACTTCTATCGTGGATACGGAGGAGGTTAAGTGTTGAACTTCCGTCTACCATCTTGTCGCTATCCAGCGCTCTCTGTCCAGTCCAAACGAGGTCAGAGCAGTGGCTTTAATCTGCTGGAGGTGCTTCTTGCTGTAGCGATAGCAGGCCTAACGATGGCAGCCATATCGACTACATTTTCATCGCAGCTCAGCACAGCACGCAGATCAAGTGATCGCAGTCAAATAGAGTCAGTCATTGCCGAAGACCTTGCTTGGATTCGCAACTATGCGACAATATGGAGAATGGAGTCAGGCCCCTATAATCTCACAACTACACAGACAAAGGCTTCAAGCTTCGCATCCTCTCCATCCGTTTCCTATTCACCCGATCCATCACTCTGTTCGTCCGGAGGATTGGCCTCCAGCTTTGTCTCTGATGCAGCGAGTGTCACGTTAAGCCCGGCGCGCCCTAATTCCATCCCAACGACATCGGGATCCCAGCAATCTCTAACCATCCCAGGCGGAATCCCTGGCGTTAGCCTGAATCGCAGAATTACATTTTCCTCCACCACTCCCGACGACAACCGTATCTACGTGTACTACAATCTCTCCGGAGAGAACTCTTCTGCCTTATCCATATCAAGAGAATCATCAATTTATCTTGAGGCAGCATCTTGGTGCAAGGATCCAACACCATGAAGCTTGTCACTCGCTGTTTTCTGCGACACTCCACCCCCAAGGATAGTTTCACGCTGGTTGAGTTGATGATCACAGTCGTGGTTCTCTTGACTCTGTCATCCATCGCTTTTCGCTCATTCTCTGACTTTCTTGAGCAGAGAAAGTTGCGCCAAGCCGCGATTGAGCTGGCGGGCTTACTTCGAACCTCGCGAACATTGGCTGTCAAGAACGCCGCATCTTGTCAAATCATCCAGACCAGCAGTTCCACAGCGACTTTTGGGGCCAATTCATCGTTCACTGGCAATACGTGCACATCGTCCAACGTACCTCCGCTGAGCCTTCGAGCCGCCGCGGGTTCTAATGCTGTATCGGCGACAGATGCCACGTTCACCTTCACGCGCTCAGGCTTTGCAGCGGGATCTTCGGCTACGACTCTGATTTCATCGCCAAACTCTCAATCTAGATATTGCGTCAGCCTAACTAGCCCTTCGGCAATTGTGAGAATAGGCTGGACGAATGGATCAGCCGTATCATCTTGCAACTTTCGTTCTTCAGGATGATGAAACTGAATCGCTCTCCCTGTCAGCATCGCTTGCTGCAACGAGATACAGCAAGATCTGAACTGGCTTGCAAAGGTGCTCTCCAGGATGTCTCATCCGCTGGTGTGACCTTAGTTGAATTGTTAATTGCTTCGGCGATTGGCGCTCTTGTCATTGCTGGAATTGGCAGTGCAGTTCTCACGTCTGAGGTCCGTCTTTCAGGAGCCAATGTGGTTTCCCAGACCCTCAAAGATGATCTTGCGCAAGCGTCTAATCTGATCCGCTATGAAGTTGAGATGTCTTCTTTGGTTGAAGACAGTGGAACCTATCCAACAGCATGCGGAACAGGGGCTAGTGTCAAGTTGGTCATTACCGGAAAATACGGAGCATGGCAAGTATTTTATGCGACACGCTCAGTGCCTTCAACTTCTACTGATTGGACCGGTCCTTTTGCCTTGGTGCGTTGCGGCCCTGTCTATAATTCTTCTGGCAACATCAACTCTGGGGGAGCATCGTTTGAGTCTGTTGTATTGGATCGTCTTCCGACGGCAACTTCCATGACGGCAACTCTAAATAAAACCAGTTCTACATTGGCCCGCAGTCTTGAGGTCACTCTGGCCGCACAGGCAGGATCCTCTAGCCCGGTGACAAGAACCTTCCAGTCCACAACAGACTCAAATCCGATCTTTTCCCTTTACGATCTCTACTTGAACAATCCATCCTCCTGTGCCGGCGGATCCTCGCCTTGCAGCACCGCTGGAGGTGTCAACCATTACAGGCCACTCACCTCTACCACGACGATTACAGCCATCAGTACGGAATCAGATATCGCCTACTTTCCTGGCCAGATCTCCTCCTATTCTTTCCGAAAGACTTCTACAGCTGGATCGGGACCATGCACTAGAACATCATGCTATGTGAGCGGTGGTGGCTATGGTCTTCAGCTCAATAACGTGAACGTACTTGTTTTCTCAGACGGAGAGTTGAGGATCTAACCTTGACAGGCTTCACGAAGAAAAACAAGGACAGAAAACAGCCAGACTATCTCTTCTGCTCATAAACGGACAAAAACGTCCCCTGCAGCTCAATCGGCTTGTCATATTTGCAGCCGACAAAGTAAGCTGATCCCACATGATCCATCCACATCACGGTAGCGTTGCTCACCAGAGGATCACCCGGACTGGGATTGCGGATGAGCACCTGGCCATGATCCCCGGGCACAGGGGATCCCTCCTTGTCAGGAATGGCGATGCAGCAGCCTGAAAGGCTGACATCCCATAGGCGAGCTTTGTACTGCTGGCCATCGATCTCTAAAATCGCAGCAATCTGAACCGAGAAAGCCGGCACACTGAAGCGGGGCTCCTTGCGTGGGGAAAAGCCTTTCTTTTCGCTCCTGTTGGCCACGCCCGATCCTCTTGATTCAGCGCTCCTCCACATTGGCATTTCGCTGGTATCCCCCATCACGCTAGCGGGTTACCTCAGAGATGGAAGAGGGTCATCTGCTGATCCGGTCCAAGCGCCCGGCCCCTGGCAGGTCCAGGGTCCGCCTGCCACGAGTCGCCCTGCTCCACGGGCTCCAGAAGGGGTTCGAGGGCCCGCAGGGCAGCTCCATTCGCCGGCTGCAGCCAGGCGTCTTCCAGTCCGTCCGGCAGGATCACCGGCATGCGGGGGTGGAACGGAGCCACCAAGGCATTGGCGCGGGTGGTGAGCACGCAGCAACTCTCCACCTCACTGCCATCCGGGCCGATCCAGCGGTCCCACAGACCCGCCAGCCAGAAGGGCTGCCGGTCGCGGCGGCTCACCCACACACAGCGTGATCCGCGACCTTCGCGATAGGCAGTCGCCGGCAGCAGGCAGCGGCGATGGCGCCAGGCGCCTCGGAAACTCGCCTTCTCGGCCACGGTTTCACTGCGGGCATTGATCGGCCGGGGGGTACCCAGCGGTTGTTTCTGCCATTCCGGCAGCAGGCCCCACAGGGCCAGCCCCACCTGCAGCTGGCCATGCTCCTGCCGCTGAATCAGCACCGGCTCCCCTGCAGCAATCTCCTGCCGCGGTGCGTAGTGGGCCGCCAGGCCTTGCGGCAGCGGACCCTGCAGACGCAGCAGCAGCTGGTCGATGGGGCTGGTGAGAGAATAACGACCACACATCGGTCAACTGTGGCAGTCAGCGTCGCCGGCAGCCGCTGGATCTCCCATTCTGGTGCGATTCTCCAAGCGGTAGCAGGTATCTCCTGAGTCATGGATTACCGCCAGGACCGACTGTACCCAGCTTTTGTGCACCGGGAACTGGCCGTCTCCTGGCTGGCAATCGCCAGCCAGCTTGGCGGTCGCCATCGCTGGGATCTGCGGCAGGGGCGTTTCACCGTTCTTGAGTTCGGCTGCGGCCACGGTCTGAACCTGATCTTCAACGCCGCCGCCCATCCCGATGCCCAGTTCTTCGGCATCGATTTCCATCCCAGCCATGTGGCGCGGGCCACCACACAGGCCAGGGAGCTTGGTCTGAGTAATGTGCAGTTCGCCGTGGCGGATCTGCGGGATTTCACCGAAGGACCGCCGGATCGCGGCCCCTGTCGCCTCTGGCCCGAGGCCTACGACCTGGTGCTGGCCCATGGCATTGCCAGCTGGGTGGACGCGGACACCCGCCAGGCCTTGCTGGAGGCGGCAAGCCACAACCTGCAGCCGGGTGGACTCTTCTACTGCTCCTACAACACCTATCCAGGTTGGTTGTCACGCAGCCCTCTGCAGATGCTGGCTCTGGAGCTGGGTCTGCTGAGTGGTCACAACACCAGCGAGGCCTCACTGCAGCAGGCCACGGCCTGGCTTCAAGAGCTGCTCGGGGATGGGGACACCCACACATCGCCCCTCGGCAGGTTCCATCCGGAATTACGCACTGCTCTGCAGGCGTTGACCAATGCACCGGGCACCTACCTGCTGGGGGAGTACCAAGCCACCCATCAACCGCTCTATGTGGGGCCCATGCATCGAGCCTGCGCTCAAGCAGGCCTGACCCACGTGGGCTCGGCCACCTTGCCGGAACTCTTCCCGCAGATGCTCGATCCGATCCGGGCCGCCTGGGTTGCACAGGCCCGACATCCAGCACTGCAGGAGATCCTCTTCGACCTGGCCATCAGTCAATCGTTTCGGCGCGATCTCTTTGCCCGTGGGGTGGTTCCTCCCAATTCCTCCGACACCCAGGTCGAACTGGCTTCCCTGCCTCTGATCCTGCGACAGGATTCCCTGAAAGCCCGCCAGGGATTCCCCACCAGCATGGGAACCATGGCCATCAATGCCGCCATTCTCCAGACTGTGGATCGGGTCCTGGCTGATGGGCCCCGCAGCCTGGGTGAACTGGCCCAGGAGTTGGGGAAGGCACCCCGCGATCTCTTGCCCCAGCTGGCACTGCTGCTGGATCAGAATCGGGTGGGCACCGATCCATTCGCAGCCCTGGCCGCAGGTTCCCAGCCAGGCCTCAAGGCGGCCGAGCCGGCCGAAATCACAGCCTTCAACCAGAAGCTGGTCGAGCTGGCATCTCGGGGGAAGGGGGCCGGTGGACTGCTGGCACCGGATCTGCGACTTCCCATCCCTCTGGGAGACGCCCAGATCCTGCTGACCCAGGTGGAGGGGCTCGGACTCAAGGATGCCGATCGGGTGCAGATGGTGGCAATGGGAATACTGAGGGCTGGCCTCACCCTGCACGATCAGAAGGGTCAGGCCGTCCGTGACAAGCAGGGGATTTCCGATCTGTTGGCACAACTCTGGCAAGAGTTACAGGGAGCAGGGATGGAAGATCTCAGGCGGCTGGGGCTGTTCTGATCCGCTCAACACAGCCGGCCGTCCTCCATCGACACGGTGCGATCGGCCACGTCGAGGATGCGGCTGTCGTGGGTCACCAGCAGGATCGTGCAGCCCCGCTCGCGGGCCAGCCGCTGCATCAACGTCACCACCTCGCGGCCGGAGCGGCTGTCGAGGGCGGCCGTGGGTTCATCGGCCAGCAGCAGGGGCGGCTCGCCCACCAGTGCCCGGGCCACCGCCACCCGTTGCTTCTGGCCGCCCGAGAGCTGGTCGGGTTTCATCTCCAGGTGATCGCCCAGCCCCACGCTCTCCAGGATCCGGCGGGCGCGGCGGTCCATCTCGGCGGTGCTCAGGGTGCCGCGCATCTCCAGCGCCATGCGCACGTTCTGGGTGGCGGTGAGGCTGCGGTGCAGGTTATGGGCCTGGAAGATGTAGCCGTGTTCGCGCCGCGCCAGGGTGAGGGCCCGGTCCGATCCGCCCATCAGCTCGCGGCCCAGCACCCGTAACGAGCCGCTCTGGGCCGCCCGCAGCCCGCCGATCAGGGTGAGCAGCGTCGTTTTGCCCGAACCGGAGGGTCCGGTGAGCAGCACGATCTCGCCCTTCTCCACCTCCAGCGCCACATCGAACAGCACCTGGCGCCGCACCGCTCCGCGGCCGAAGCTGTGGTTGAGCCCATGAATCGAGATCGCGCTGGCCATGGCGGGGCTCCTGCTCAGAACAACTCAGCCGGGTCGGCCGCCTGCAGCCGCCGCGTCGCGATCGCCCCCGAGGCCAGGCACATCACCAGCGTCAGCACAAACACCGTGATCGCCCGGCCAGCGGTCATGGCGATCGGCAGGCGCGTGGCATTGGCGGCCAGCGCATACAGCCCCACCGGCATCACCGCACCGGGGATGAAACCGAGCGCCGCCAGGATCAGGGCCTGCTCCATCACCACCAGCAGCAGATAGCGGTTGCGGAAGCCCATCGCCTTGAAGGTGGCGTATTCGCGCAGGTGGGCATTCACATCCGTCGACAGCACCTGATACACAATCACCACCCCCACCACAAACGCCATGGCCGTACCCAACCCGAAGATGAAGCCCACCGGGCTGGCCACCCGCCAGTAGTTCTCCTCGAACTGGATGAAATCGGCGTCACTGAGCACCTTCACATCATCGGGAAGATGGCGTTTCAGGGCCTCCACCACCGCGGCGGTGTCCTGATCCGGCGCCAGGGTGAGCAGCCCCACGCTCACACTGCCGGCGCTCACCCGCGGAAACATCCGCAGGAAGGTCTGGTCGCTGGCCATCAAGGTGCCATCGGCACCAAACGAGGCCCCCAGCCGGAACAGACCCGCCACCGTGATCGTGCGCCGCTCGATCTCCGTGGTGACCCGCTCACCCCGATCGATCCGATCGATCACCTCGGCGTACTGGCCCCGTGCGCCCCGGTCGAACAACACCGTATCGGGCAGTTTCAGCGCATCGGCCTGGGCCATCACCTCCGGCAGCCGCAGCACAGCAGCGTCGGGATTGAAGCCCAGCACCTGCACCGTGGCGCTGCGCAGGGTCTGGGGATTGCGCCAGGTCACGGTGCGGATGTACAGCCCCTGGGCATCCACCACCCCGGGCACATCCAGGGCCTGAAACAGGCGGCGGCGGGGAAAGGTGGAGAGGTTCTGCAGGTTCAGCGCCTTGGGGCTGATCAGCACCACATCGGCGTTGAAGGAACGATCCAGCCGGGTGTTGCTGTCGTACAGCGCCGCCTGGAAGCCCAGCTGCATGAACATCAGCAGATCGGCGAAGGCGATGCCGGCCAGCGCCACGATGAAGCGGCCCCGTTCGTGGCGCAGCTGCAGCCAGCCGAGGGGGGTTCTCATGGGCCGATCACCGCGCGCACCTGCAGGTTGGTGAGGCCCGAGGCCCGCAGGTTGCTCTCCGGCGTCAGCGGCGCCCGCACCTCCACCACCCGGCTGTCGCTGTTGGCGCTGGGGTCGGTGTTGATCACGCTCTGGCGCAGCACGATCGCGCCGATCAGACCGACCCGCCCCTCCAGCGGACGCGGCAGGGCCGGGCTGCTGATCCGCACCGGCTGGCCCGGCTTGACCCGCGGCAGGTCGCTTTCATACACCTCCGCCACCACCTGCATGCGCCGGGTCTGGCCGATCTGAAGGATCCCGGCGTTGCCGGGCGATTCGCCGGCGCGGGCTAACACCCGCAGCACGCTGCCATCGATCGGGGAGCGGATCAGGTTGTCGTCGCGGGCGGCCTCGGCCTGTTGCAGGTTGGCCTGGGCCTGTTCAAGGCCGCGCTGGGCCGCTTCCACATCGAGATCGGTGCCGCCGGAGCCCGCCGTGCTGCGGGCACGCTGCCGCTCCAGCAGCACCCGGGCTTCCTGCAACGAGGCGCTCACGGTGTCGAGGGTGAGCTGGCGCGCGTCGCGCTCCTCGGCCGACACCGCCCCGCTGGCGAACAGGGTCTGGTACCGGCGGGCTTCTGTGGCCGCCGTCCGTTGCTGGGCCTCAAGCGAGCGCACCTTGGCCAGCTGGCTGGCTTCGCCGCTGCCGGCATCGGCGCGGGCGATGGCCAGCCGCGAGCGCAGCA
>NZ_JAYGIC010000157.1:0-3512 GCF_034931105.1 Synechococcus sp. CCY9201
CCGCCGCGGGGGGTCGGCACCCGGTGGGCGCTGCGGGCATTGGGCTGATCGAGCAGCCGGCGGCGCAACTGCGGGATCAGGGCCCGCAGCAGCAGCCAGCTGGCCACCGCACCGGCCAGAAGGGCACCGGCCAGCAGGGCACTGACCAGAAGGGCCCCGTCCAGCGGTGCACCCAGGGATGACGGGATCGGAGCCATCAGCGGGCTGACCTGCGGGGCTGGGCCTGAACTCCTGCCAGCGGCAGCACGGGGAAAGACTGAGCCGGCTGGCCGAGCAGCTGGTGGCTGGGGGAGAAGCCGGCCAGGTCGGCGGCCATGCGCAGCACCGCTTCGAAGGCCTTGGGGGACACCAGCAGCACAGGGGAGGCGAGCAGGAGGAAGAGGCGGTTGGGGATGGACAGCAGGCGGCAGCGACGGGCCGGGTCGGTGGGGGGGAGGGTGTGCTGCAGTGCTTGAAGCATGGATCGATAGCTGAGGGTGCTGTCTCCACCGAGGGCGATGCGCTCACCCAGAACCGAATCCACACCGGAACCGGCCAGCTGGCGGGCCAGGTGCAGGGCCACGGCAGCCAGCTGGGTGGCGTGGATCGGCTGGCGCAGGCCGGTGTGCTCAGGAAGAGGCAGCAGAGGCCAACGCCGCATCAGCCCGATCAGACGGCTGAGGTTGTGATCGCCATAGGGGCCCGCCTGGCCGTAGATGAGGGTGGGCCGAAGGATTCTGCAAGGGATCCCGAGGCGGCGGCAGCTGGCGATCAGCAGATCTTCCGCTGCGGTGAGCCGGTCGACCAGCTCGCGATCCAAGCGATTGGCGGCGAAGCGCTTGGTGAGGGCAGAGGAGGAGGAGGAGGCGATCAAGCCTTGGACACCCTGCAGCCGAGCGGGATGCTGGCGGGCTAGATGCTCGATGAACGGAGCCAGCAACCAGATTGGCCCGAAGCTGATCCAGATCGCCGGGCTCCCTGGCTCACCGGAGGGCTGAAAGGCGGCAGGGTTGGTGAAATCAGCGGAATGGAACGCGCTGGAGCGAGCCGCTGTGATGGAAGACTTGCGGGAATAAGGCAAGACTGGCCACTCGGGAACAGCCTTTGCTGCCAGCTGCCTGAGGGCTTCTCCACTGGGAGTGGCAGCACCGAAAAGATGAAGACAGAACGAGGATGTGGCTTGATGACTGGCGTGAGGTTGCTGGTAGGAGCGTGGCTGGCGGGCAATGACAGTTCCGGTGCCATCGCGCACCACCTCAGGCAACTGAGCGACACGAAGGTGGTGCTCCTCAATCTGTCGCACATGCTGCGGCCCGCCCACCGCTGCCACGATCGAGTTGTTGCGGCGGTTGGGCGGAAACAGAACGCGCAGGCGCTTTGCAGGAAAAAGATGGTGAAACAGGCGGAGGCCTGGCCTGAGATCGGTGTCGCCAGACACAACATAAAAGAAATCGGCCTGATCCTCAGAGGCCAGCTGGATCAACCGCGTGATGATCCCGATATCAGACTCCTTCTCTTCCCGGAGGCGAATGCGGGTTCCACATGCCAGGCAGCGCTTGTCCTTGCGCTTGAAGTGACTCATGATTGGCGTGACGCCATTCAGCTCCAGAGCCTTCACATAAGCTCGATGCCTTTTTTCTTTCTCCAAGTCCCAAGTGGCGTAGGCAGAGAAATAAGCCACTTCTATCAGCGTATATTGATTGGCCGGAGCAAAGATCTGAATCAGAGCCCTGAGATCAAGCCACTTCAGGCGATCAGAAGCTGGCAGCGATGCAATGCCGTGATAAAGATTGAATCCGTCTACAACAGCAGCAACGCGCTTCACAGCTCAAATCTAATGATGACAATTTACATGGTGATGACAAAAGAATTGCCCCCAGACCAGAGGCCAGGGGGCGCCGCAGGAACGGATCCCTGCAGGGTGAAGCTTCATTTTAGACGCGCCTCAACCAAACTGGCCAGCCGCCTGGCATAACGAGCCAGGAACGGAAACCACCACAGCCCGCCGAAGGCGCGCCGGTAGGCGTGGCGCACCTCCTGGAGGCGGCGCTGGGTCTGCTGGCCGCTGATGCCGCCGGCGGCCATGTGGACCAGCTCCAGATCGAGGCACTGCACCTGAAGATCGCGGTGGCGGCTGAGCTGCAGGAAGTAGTCGAGGTCGGCGGAGAGGCGGAAGCCGGGGGCGTAGCGGGCCAGGTGGCGGCGGGCGCCGGGGCCGACCAGGGTGGCCTGGTGGGGCGGGGTGGAGCCGAGCCAGAGGGCGCGGCGGTAGGCGGCGGCATCCAGTCGGCCCTGCGAATGCGAACCCGCCAAGGGCCGAAAGGCCATGGGGTGGAAAGCTGTGGGGTGGAAAGCTGTGGGCCGGCTGAGCTGGCCATCGGCAGCCACGTAGCGGCCGCTGCAGACGAGCAGATCGGGCAGACCAGGCAAAGCTGCCATGGCCGCGGCGAGCACGGTGGGAGAGGCGGCCCAGTCGTCCGACCCCCAGAACAGCAGCCAGTCGGCGGGGCCGGCGGCGGCGAAGCCCTGGTTCATCGCGCCGAAGATGCCGGGCTCGGCCGGATCCTGCTCGACCCAGCGGCAACGGGGTTCAGCGGCACAGCAGTGCTGCAGCCACTGGCGGTGCTGCGCTCCGGAGGGCCCATCGATGAACAGCAGCTGCCAGTGGGGCCAGGTCTGCTGCTGCAGGGAAGCGAGCAGGCGGGGCAGCAGCGGGTGGGAGTTGAGGGTCGGAACGACGATCAGCAAAGACTGCGCCGGCAACAAGGGTGTGGTCGTCAGGACGCCGGCCCAGGGGTGTGGGCATGGGAGCAGGCCTGGTACCAGGCTTCAAGCTCTGCCCAGGGGATGGATCCAGCAGCAAGGCGCTGAATGGTCAGCACCACCGCCTGGTTCGATGCCTCAAAGCGGAAGCCGTTGAGGCCGAGGAACACAAGCGAGACGAGAAACCCAGTGCGCTTGTTGCCATCAACAAAGGGATGTGCCCTGATCAGCGCCTCGGCGTAGGCAGCAGCCAGGGGCACGATGGTGCCCAGTTCGCCATACGACCATCGCTGGCGGGGCCTTGCCATGGCGGCATCCAGCAGAGCGGCATCCCTCAGACCAGACAGGCCCCCGTGCTCGAGAAGCTGCTGGTGGTGGATGGCTCTGACCGCCAGATCCGGAACCCAGCGGGGCTCGGCAGGGAGGGTCACTGGGCCAGTTCACGCAGCGCCGGCTGAAAACGCCTGGCCTGCTCCGATGCCAAGGCCAGGGCCTGCTGCAGCTCGGCATCAAAGGGTGACAACAGAATGCCTTGCTCTGTTTCGATCACCTGAACACGGTCGCCAGGAGCGAAGTGAAACCGCCGGGCCATTTCGCTGGGGATGGTGGCACTGACGGAGCCTCCAGCACGCCGCAAGGTGACCTCAACAGACACACCAAAGCCCTCAAGTAGCATTTAAATACTACATCGCTGCCCCACCACCACCGCCGGGTTGCCGCGCACGATCGCGCCCGGGGGCACGCGGCCGCTCACCACGGCGCCGAGGGCC
>NZ_JAYGIC010000158.1:0-41250 GCF_034931105.1 Synechococcus sp. CCY9201
TCACAAACGCGCAGCCGGCGCGGCGCACGAGGGCAAAGGGGCGCGGCTAATAGACCCCACCCCCAGCGGCACTCTGCACCAGACCAGCCAGCCTGGCCCCGAGCCACGGGGCGGCATGGAGGGCGACGCTGCCCCCCAGGGAGTGGCCGATCAGCACCACCTGCCGGCCGGCGGCCCGTTCCGTGGCGGCATCCGCGAGCCAGCGGCCATAGCTGGCCAGGCTGGGCTGCAGACCGCGGGGCCGCACGGCGTGCCCGAAACCCGGCAGATCGGGGCACCAGAGTTCCCAGGACCGTCCCAGTTCCTCAACCAGGGGCTGCCAGAGCCGGCCCGAGAGCAGCCAGCCATGAACCGCCACCAGCAACGGTGGGGCCGTACGGGCGACAGGAGGGAGGCTCAGGGTGCCAACGGCCGCAACTCGCCCCACCCTCGCGCAGGAGCCCCCATCAGGCGCGGGGATGGGGCAGGATCGTTCGATTGCTTAGCTCAGGGTGCTGCTGGAAGAGCTCTACGGCGCGACCCATCGTCTCTGCCCCACCCCCAATCCACAGGTGCACCTCGTGCTGAGCCAGGAGCGGCCGATCGATCTGATCGAACTGGAGCAGCTCTGTGATGCGGTGGGCTGGAACCGTCGGCCCCTGCGGCGGGTGCGCAAGGCCCTGCAGCACAGCCTGCTGCGGGTCAGTCTCTGGCGCCATGATCCCCGCGTTCCGCGCCTGGTCGGTTTCGCACGCTGCACCGGCGACGGCGTGATCGAGGCCACGGTCTGGGACGTGGCCGTGCATCCGCTCTACCAGGGAGCAGGCCTGGGCAAACAGCTGATGGTCTACGTGATCGATCAGCTCCAGGCCATGGGGGTGGAGCGGGTCAGCCTGTTCGCTGACCCCGGCGTGGTGGGCTTTTATCAGAGCCAGGGCTGGGAGCTGGAGCCCCTGAGCCGCCGCTGTGCCTTCTGGTACTCACCCTGATCCGGGGCTGAGGCGACTCCAGACGTTGCCCCGGATCAGCTCTTGCGGGGCAGTTCGGCCGGCCGGATGGTGAGATCGAGGGAGCGATCCCCTCGCCGCACCCGCAGAGCCAGGGGCTGGCCGACACGGCCCTGATCCACCGCCAGCTGCACATCCGAGGGGTTCTTCATGGCCTTCTCACCCACCCGTTCGATCAGATCGCAGGGCTTGAGGCCTGCGGCTGCGGCGGGACTGCCGTCAATCACGTCCACCACCACCACGGCGTTCACTTCAGGCAGGCGGCACTGATTCGTGGTGGCATTGATCTCCCGCGCCAGCTGGGGCGTGAGCGCCTGCAGACGTACCCCGATGTAGGGATGGCTGGCGTAGCCCCGTTCCAGGATCTGGGCGGCGATCTGGCGCGCCACATTGATCGGGATCGCGAAACTCAGGCCCGCCCCCGGCGCCTGCCGGATGGCGGTGTTGATCCCGATCACCTGACCGCGGTCGTTGATCAGCGGTCCACCGCTGTTGCCCGGATTCACCGCCGCATCGGTCTGGATGTAGGGCACCCGCTGACCCTCCCCCACGGCGTTGGTGCGCTGGATGGCGCTGATGATCCCTGCGGTCACGGTGTTGTCGAGGCCGAGGGGGTTACCGATGGCGATGGCCCACTCCCCTGGCCGCACCTTGGCGGAATCCCCCAGGGGGGCCACCGGCAGCTTGGAGGCCACCACCTTCACCACCGCCACGTCGGTGAGCGGATCACTGCCCAGCACCTTGCCATTGAAGCTGCGACCATCCGGCAGGGTGACGCTCACCTCGGCGGCCCCCTCGACCACATGGGCATTGGTGAGCAGCACCCCATCGGAGCGGGTGATGAACCCCGAGCCCTGCCCCTGCTGCTGCTGGATCGAGGGACCCCGTCCGAACAGCCCGCCCAGGGGATTGATCACCTGCTTGGTGGTGTCGATCCGCACCACCGATGGACCCACCTTGTCCACCGCGTCGACAATGACGTTGCGGCCGGGCTGCAGCGAGGTCGCCGGTGCGGCATCACTGATCCTTGGCTCCGGAGGCGCGGGTTTGGCGCCGGGCATCCGGATGTTGGGCAGGAAATTGCCCTGGCAGCCCCCCAGGACCACCAAAAGGCTGGCGGGCAGGGCCAGGAGCGGCAGGTGCCGCAAGGCGAAGGGGGTACGGCGAGGGAGCATCACGCGCGGCCTGAAGGATTCATTTAAGACCGACCGCCCCCCAGGAGCTGCGTATATTCAGCACCCGCGAGGTGACGCAACGGTGCAGCAGGGTCAGGAGCTGTGGCACCAGGTTCAGGAGGCGCTCCAGGCCAACCTCAGCAAGCCCACCTTCGAGACCTGGATCCGGCCGGCCCGCTGCAGCGGCATGCGCGGCGACCAGCTGCTGCTGGAGGCCCCCAACAGCTTTGCCAGCGGCTGGTTACGCAAGAACTACCTCGGCACCATCGAGGCCGTGGCTTCCGAGATCGCCGGTCGCGAGCTGCGGGTGGAGGTGGCCACGGCAAGCGAGGGCGACGCCCCGGCGGAGGCCATCGGCGGCAACGGCCTGACCGGGGGGCCGGCCAGCGGCACGCGGGAGACCGGCAATGGCCGGCCTGCGGCCCCGGTGCGCTCCCCCGCCACCGGCGAGACCCCCCGCAAACTCGCCCCTGGCCTCAATCCACGCTATGTGTTCAACCGCTTCGTGGTGGGCCCCAACAGCCGCATGGCCCACGCGGCCGCCCTGGCGGTGGCGGAGGCACCGGGCCGGGAATTCAACCCCCTCTTCCTCTGCGGCGGCGTGGGCCTGGGCAAGACCCACCTGATGCAGGCGATCGGCCACTACCGCCTCGAGATCGACCCGGACGCGCGGGTGTTCTACGTCTCGACCGAGACCTTCACCAATGACCTGATCCAGGCGATCCGCAAGGACGGCATGCAGGCCTTTCGCGACCGCTACCGCGCCGCCGACCTGATCCTGGTGGACGACATCCAGTTCATCGAAGGCAAGGAATACACCCAGGAGGAGTTCTTCCACACTTTCAACGCCCTGCACGAGGCGGGGCGGCAGATCGTGATCGCCTCCGACCGTCCCCCCAGTCAGATTCCCAAGCTGCAGGAGCGCCTGATCTCCCGCTTCTCGATGGGGCTGATCGCCGACATCCAGGCCCCCGACCTGGAAACGCGCATGGCGATCCTGCACAAGAAAGCCGAGCAGGAACAGATGGCGCTGCCGCGCGATCTGATCCAGTACATCGCCGGCCGCTTCACCTCCAACATCCGCGAACTCGAGGGGGCCCTCACCCGGGCTGTGGCCTTTGCCTCGATCACCGGTCTGCCGATGACGGTGGAATCGGTGGCGCCGATGCTCGACCCCGGCGGCAACGATGTGGAGGTGACCCCACAGCAAGTGCTCGACAAGGTGGCCGAGGTCTTCGGCGTTCGCACCGAAGAAATGCTCAGCCCCAGCCGCAAACGGGCCGTGAGCCAGGCCCGCCAGGTGGGGATGTACCTGATGCGGCAGGGCACCAATCTGAGCCTGCCGCGCATCGGCGAAGCCTTCGGCGGCAAGGACCACTCCACAGTGATGTATGCGGTGGAGCAGGTGGAAAAGAAGCTTCACACCGATCCTGCCCTGGCCCGCCAGGTGCAACAGGTGCGAGACCTGCTGCAGATTGATTCGCGCAAACGCAAGTAGATTTCGCGCAAGCGCAGGCTGAGCTCAGCTGGTCAGCGGCCTGGAGGGATCGAGACCTTCCAGTTCACCGCAGAACACCCGGCTGGCGGTGATGTCGTCGGCTTCGATCGTCATCAGATCGCGCTTGGTCACGCAGCTGCCCATGCGGGTGAACAGGCGATTGGCCTGGCGCATGCGGGCCCGATCGATGGCATTGCGGATCGAGCGGGCGTTGGCGAAGAACGGCAGCTGCATGCGTCGCTGGATGTACTCGGCGAAGGCCGCCGTGGCCTCGTCGCTGAAGCGGTAGTTCTCCGCCGCGAGTATGAGCTTGGCGATCGCCAGCAGTTCAGGGCCGCTGTAGTCGGGGAAATCAATATGATTGGCGACCCGCGAGGAGAGCCCGGGATTGGACTGGTAGAACACGTCCATGCGATCCTTGTAGCCAGCGAAGATCACCACCAGATCGTCGCGATTGGCTTCCATCACCTGCAGCAGGATCTCGATCGCTTCGGCGCCGTAGTCGCGCTCGTTCTCGGGACGGTACAGGTAGTACGCCTCATCGATGAACAGCACCCCACCCATCGCCTTCTTCAGCATCTCGCGCGTCTTCGGCGCCGTATGGCCGATGTACTGCCCCACCAGATCGTCACGGGTGGCGGTGACCACGTGTCCCTTGCGCACATAGCCGAGCCGATGCAGGATCTGGGACATCCGCTCCGCCACCGTGGTCTTGCCGGTTCCCGGTTGGCCGGTGAACGACATGTGCAGGCTGGGAGCCGCCGTCGCCAGGCCCACCTGGGTGCGGGCCCGCTCCACCACCAGCAGCGCCGCGATCTCACGGATCCGGGCCTTCACCGGCCTCAGCCCCACCAGGTCGTGATCAAGTTGCTCCAGCACCTCCTGCACACCCACCCCCTCGTAGGCCGCCTTCAGATCGACGCGGGTGAGATCGTGGCTCAGATCTGGCTGATCAGCCTCAGCGGAGGGTTCAACGGGCGCAGAGGATGGATCAGGCGCGGAAGAGGGATCAATCGAGGAGGGCATCGACAGCCGCGGCAAAGGATTCGTCGGCAGCGCCGATCGGGGCGTCGTCCTCCTCACTGCGCAACGTGAGGTTCACATAGGTGCGTCCGAAGCTGATATCCGGGAAGCGATTGCTGCTTTCGGAGAGCTCGTTCAACCGCTCCAGAAACACCCGGGTCGCCTCGTAGTCGTCGAACTCGATACGACGTTCGAGCCGTTCAGGGCGATTCCGTTTCGTCCAGGCCTGTTCCATGGTCTGACCCTAGATCAACTGCGGCTGCCATCCTCCGCTGCCGACTCGTCGCTCAGGCAGTCGGTGCGGGCATGGCTGAGTCGCTCCACCCAGGCCGCGGCGTAGGCACGATTGGCCTGCAGCTGCTGCTCATCGGTGCTGTGCAGCGGATGGGGAAAGGTGCCCTTGATCGCGGCATTGGTGACGCAGAACATCGCCTTCTGAAAACTGGCGCAGATCTTCACCCGCACATCTCCCTCGCCGCGGCCCTGCTGCCGGTACCAATGATGCAGCGGTTCGGGCAGGTGGCGATACATGTCCTGCATCAGCAGGCTGGGCGGGATGCCCGCCCCCATGGTGGGAAGGGGATCGGCGTAGAGGGCGCCGTAGGCAAAGCGGCTCTGATCCGGCGAGATCTGCTGGGCCTGGGCGTTGAACGACACCGTGCCCAGAAAGGGCATGCCCCGCAGGAACACCGCCTCGACGTAGGGCACCGCCACATCGACCAGGAAGGTGAGCGCGGCCTCGGGCGGCAGCACCCAGAACCGCTGGCCCGCCACCTCCACCGCGTAGGTGATCGGCTGAGCTGCCGCTGCCACCAGCCCATCCATCAAGAAGTCCACCAGCTGGGCAATGGAACCCACCCGTCCATCGCGCTCGGCCCTGGCCAGATCAAGGAACAGGTCACTCATCACCCGCCAGAACTGACCCAGGGCATGGGTGGTGGCCGCCGAGCGGATCAGCTCGATCAGAAAGTCCGGAAACAGAGGATGGAGCAGACCCAGCAGCGGGTCCCGCCGGGTCTTGCAGCGGATGATGGCGGCGCAGCCCTGGCGGAAGGCGTCGGTGTCGAGATAGGCATCGAGGCCACCGGTGCCATGCCAGAACATCGCCTTCTGGCAGTACTCGGCATACTCGAAGTTGATGCGGTCGTGGTTGAGATGCCGCCAGATCCTGGCGAGGCTGGGATCACCATCAAGGAACTTGAAGATCGGCAGGGGATTGAGAAACTGCTTCTCCGCCTGGTACACCAGGTTGATGCTGTAGGCATCAAGCACTTCTCCATAGCTCTCCAGAACCCCCACCACTTCCAGCAGATGGGTGGGGCTCTCGGCCAGCAGGGTCTCGCCGGCCAGCAGGCGCCGTTCCAGTTCTGCCGCGATAGGGATCGGAGCCTGGCGCGTCCGCGAGCGTCCGGGATTCAGGGACGCCATGGCAGAGCTGTTCATCAGGCGGGCCTCCCACTGATGGCCGTCACCAAGGCTGGTAACTGACTCATGGCCGTGGTGGCCTGCTCCGAGAGAAAGCCCAACCCCGATGGTGCCAGTCCGATCGCCACCACAAGAACCGTGAGCACCATGGCGGGCAGGTGACGCAGCAGGGGCACGGCCGGCAAGCGGATGTCGAGCGGCCCTCCGGGTTCAGGAGGGGTGACGGCCAGCCGGCCAAAGAAGGCACGGTTGACCAGCAACAGGAAATAGACGGCCGTCAGACCTGATCCCACCATCGAGGCCACTGTGGCCACGGGGAAGGTCGCCAGGCTGCCGCGAAACACCAGAAACTCAGAGATGAAGCCGGCCATGCCGGGCAGACCCGCGCTGGCCATCACCCCCACAATCATCAGCGAACCGGTCAAAGGCAGACCCCGCTCTGGGTTGAGCAGGCCCCGCAACACATCCAGGTCGCGGATGCCGGTCGTGGTGTACACCTCGCCCACCAGCAGAAACAACAGGGCGGAGATGAGACCGTGGCTCACCATCTGGAATTCAGCCCCCAGCAGACTCACGGGCGTGGCCGCCGCGGCCGCGAGCAGCACATAGCCCATGTGCCCCACGGAGCTGTAGGCCACCATCCGTTTCATGTCCCGCTGGGCGATCGCCGCCAGGGAGCCATACAACACCGAGATCGCCGCCCAGATGGCCAGCCAGGGGGCCGCCACAGCCCACGCCTCCGGGAACAGTCCCAGGCAGAAGCGCAGCAGCCCATAGGTGCCGAGCTTGAGCAGCACCCCGGCCAGCAGCACCGACACCGGCGTCGACGCCTCGGTGTGGGCATCCGGCAGCCAGGTGTGAAAGGGAACCAGCGGGATCTTGATGCCGAAACCCACCAACAGAGCACCCAGCAGCAGGAGCTGGGTTCCCATAGCCAGCTGGCCGCCGAGCACGGGAGTGAGGCTGAAGTCCACCTCGCCGGTGACCAGCGCCAGGCCCAGAAAAGCGGCGAGGATCAATCCGCCGGACACCGCCGTGAAGATCAGGAACTTGGTGGCCGCATAGGCGCGACGGGCTCCACCCCAGACCGAGATCAGCAACCACAGCGGAATCAGCTCCAGTTCGTAGAACAGGAAAAAGAGCAGCAGATTCAGCGAGAGGAAGGCTCCGTTCACGGCGCCGCTGATCACCAGCAGCAGGGCGAAATACAAACGCGGCCGCTGGGTCACCGTGGTGGAGGCATAGGCCGAAACCAGGGTGAGGCCGGCATTGACCAGCACCAGCGGCAGAGAGAGACCATCCACGCCAAGGCGGTACTCCAGCCCCAGACTTTCGATCCAGGGGATCGATTCCTGCAGCTGCATCCCACCGAAGGAGGGATCGAACTGCAGCAGCAGACGCAGGCTCCAGGCCAGCTGCAACACGAGCAGGGCCAGGGCGGCGCGGCGAACCTTCTCGAGAGAGAGCTCGCCCGGCCAGAGCATCAGGCCCAGGGCACCGAGAAAGGGAATGGCGAGAAGGGCACTCAGCATCGATCGATTCTCAGGCGATGAACCAGTTCAGGGAGGCCAGCAGGAGCACGATCGACACCATGGCCGTGAGCACGTAGGTCTGCATGCGGCCGCTCACGGCCAGCCGCAGACTGCCGGCCGCAGCCATCGTGAGGCTGCCGACACGATCGACCAGCACATTCACCACGGCGGCATCGAAACCGTTCGTGAGCCGCGAGAGGCCCGCCACGAAGGTCACAATCGTGGCGCGATAGATGCGGTCGGTATAGAAGTCGAAGGCCAGGAGATCCTGCAGGGTGCGCAGCGGCTTGAACAGGGAGCGCGACCAGGCCTTGTTCAGGGGCACCACGGCCGCGGAGACAACCCCGATCAGACCGGAGCCCATCACCAGGAGCGCCACCCCAGGGGAGAAGGAGGCGATGCCGGGGACCGGATCGATGCGGGCCATGATCCAGGGCATCAACCCCACCAGCACCGTGAGGCTCACCATCGGCAGAGCCATCAGCCAGATCACCTCCGGTGCCCGCCGTGTCTTGGGCTGAGCATCCCCGAGGAAGACCTGGCGGTACACACGGGTGAGGTTGAACAGGGTGAGCAGGTTGGTGAGCAGCACCACCAGAGCGAAGAATCGGTGCTCGGCACTGAAGGCCTGCACCAGCAAGCCGAAGCACCAGAAGCAGCCCAGGGGTAACAGGCCGGTGACCCCGGCCGCCGCCATCAGGAAGGCGCCGGTGGTGGCGGGCATGCGTCGGCCCAGGCCACCGAGTTCAGTCAGGTCCTGACAGTTGGTGGTGGCGATGATGCTGCCCACGCTCATGAACAGCAGGGCCTTGGCCAGACCGTGGGCGAACAGCAACAGCAGGGCGATACCCGGCTGCTGCAGGGCGATGGCCACGAACACCAGGCCGAGGTAGGAGGTGGTGGAATAGGAAAAGGCCCGCTTCAGATCCACCTGGGCGATCGCCACCAGGGCACCGCCCACCGCACTGATGGCGCCCACAGCCAGGAGCACATCGGTGGCCACCGGAGAGATCAGCAACAGCGGCATCAGCTTCAGCAGCACGATGGCACCGCAGGTCACCACCACGGAATTACGCAGAATCGAGGCCGGGTTGGGCCCCTCCATCGCCTCATCCAGCCAGAGATGCATCGGGAACTGGGCACACTTGCCCATGGGCCCGGCAATCAGGCCCAGGCCCAGCAGGGTTCCGGCCAGGGGTGTGAGCGGAGCACTGGCGGCCCAGGCATAGAGCTCAGTGAACTCGGTCTGACCCGACCAGGCCGACAGGGCAACCACACCCATCAGCAACAGAACGTCGCCGACCCGCTTGGTCAGAAACGCATCCCGGGCCGCCGTGACCACCAGGGGCTGGGCGTACCAGAACCCCACCAGCAGATAGGTGGACAGGGTGAGCATCTCCAGCAGGAAATAGCTCATGAACAGGCTGCTGCTCAGCACCACCCCGGACATCGCGCCTTCGAAGAATCCCACCAGCGCATAGAAGCGGGCCAGGGACCACTCCTTGTCGAGATAGCCCAGGGCAAAAACCTGGCCCAGCAGGCTGAGGCCAGTGACCAGCTCAAGAGCGGCCAGATTGGTGAGCGAGAGATCAAAACCGATCGAGAGATTCAGGTCGGCGGCGTGGAACCAGGGGATCTCAAGGTGATGGGGGCCAATCAGCCAGACCTGACGCAGCACCAGGCTGCCGTGCAGAAAGGCCAACAAGGTGACCAGAAGATTGAGATAGGCCGCAGGTCGCGGTCCATTGCGCTTGATCCAGCCGATGGACCAGGGCAGGGAGAGCAGCACCCCGCTGAAGCCATACAGCGGGATCAACCAGGCCAGCTGCATGGACAGGGGCAGGTTGTACAGGGGAAGTTCGGCGACCAAGGCAGCAGATGGACGGCATCGAGGCTGGACGTCCAGCGCCGGATTTAGAAGCTGGCGCGATGACGGGAATAGTCGTAACGGATCGCGGCGGGGATGGCAGGGGGCTGTGAAACCACCGCCAGCTGCCGCAGCCAGCCATTCAGCTCTTCGCCGTGATGCTGTTCCTCCTTCCAGAGCGCCCGGAAGAATTCGGCATTTTCTTCATCACCGATCAGCACGCAAAAGCGAACGGCCTCGGCGTAGTGGTTGATCAGATCGTGCTCCAGCACGCTGTTCAGCCGCAGCAGACCGACCAGATCCGGCGCATGGGTGACAGCGCGCAGCTGGGAGGCCGCAGGGGCCACCCGCAGACGCAGCATCTGCTGCACGATGCGCTCGGCATGCTGCATTTCCTCCACGGTCTCGCGGCGAAAACGCTCCGCAGCCTCTGCATCTCCCCAGAGCTCCACAAGGGAGGCCTGGGTCATGTACTGCTGCACGGCGGAGAGCTCAAGGCTCAGGGCGCGCCCGAGATAACCGAGGACGCGGGGATGGGCGGCTTCGTCCATAAGAATCAGAGGCGACGGGTGACGCCGGTGCAAACCAGGGCGGGCTCGACCTCGCCATGGGGACGGGCAATGATGTGGGCTGCCACCAGGCCGTCACCGACACGCTCACAGGCATCGGCACCGGCCCGGACCGCGGCGTTCACAGCCCCGGTTTCGCCACGCACCATCACGGTGACGTAGCCACCACCGACGAATTCCCGTGAGATCAGGGTGACTTCCGCGGCCTTGGTCATGGCGTCGGCGGCTTCGATCGCGGGGACCAGGCCACGCGTCTCGATCATGCCAAGGGCGATGCCCTGTACGGAGGAAGCCATCGGAAAGGAAGGAGAAGCGGAACGGTTGGGAGGGGTGAGGCTGGAGGAGCCGCCGCCCGTGGCAGCGGAGGCAGCGGCACGACCGGAACCAGAAGCCCGGCCAGTGGAGGCACGGCTGGCGGCGGGGCGGGTCGCAGCCGAGCGGCTGACGGCCCGGGTGGTGGAGGTGCGAGCCATGGCGGTACGGGAAGAAGGGACGCGGGCAGCGGCAGTGGAGCGAGCGCTGCTGCGCTTCGCCGGAGTGGTGGGGGCAGCCGTCAGTGAACTGGCGGCAGGGGGATCAGTGGTCGAAGGGGTGGGCAGGGCCTTGGGTGAGGTGGAGCCCTTGGACTCAGTGGAGGCCATGGGCGCCGTCGCGCTGACCACGGCCTCCGCAGGAGCGGGGGCAGGGGCCTCTGCAGCGGGAGTGACGGCAGGGGCTGTCTCCGCAGACGGGGCCGGGGTGGATCCGGCGGCGGGGCTGGGCGTCGGGGTGGCCATGGTCAGGGAGGGGGTGGCGGGAGGTGGCGAACGGAACGGGCGTTAAGGGCGGGCTGGCGCGTAGGCCCGGTTGAGCGTCAGCCGTCCGGCTCCCAGAAGTCGATGATTCCACCGATGGTGAGATCGGTGAACAGGCTGGCGTCACCTGTGGCATGGCGGGCAGCGGAGCCACTGGCGGTGAAGACCCAGTTGCCAGTGGCGGCCCCGACGGGATCCACAGCGACACTGAGCTTGCCCTTCGGAGTCCGAAGCACACGAAGGTTCTGGTGGGCGAAGCCTTCGACCCGTTGGGTGCAGACCAGTGAACCCATCACCTGCATGATCTCCATTACTTACTCCCCCCTGACGCCATCGCCTTGGCGGCATCGGGATCCCAGTGATCGATGATGCCCACGATCGTGAGATCACTCGGGTACGACTTGCTGCCTGCCGCCTCGCGGGCCGCCGAGCTGCCCACACAGATCACCCAATCGCCGGGAATGCAGCCAACGGCATCCACAGCAACCTTCTGGGTACTGCCATCCAGCACCACCTGAAGATGCTTGTGCTCGAAGTCGGGAATGCGGTTGGTCGAAACCAGCGGCTTCAACACCTTGCAGATCAACATGTCAGTGTCCTCCTCCGCTGGCAAAGCTGATCGTGGATCCGATCGTCTCCGCTGGTGCGTGGCGATCCTGATCGCGAATCGTCAGCAACACGTGCAGGAGCCCTTCACGACAGAGTTCGCCGTAGCGCGACTCAATCGCCTGCTGGACCCGCCGGCAATGGCGCTCAGCCCGGTCACGGGCACCGGGGACCTGGCCGTTGTAGTCGAATCGCACCACCACCGGCACCGGCAGACCACGGGACACATTGAGACCTTTGAAGATCTTCACCCCCACGTCGAGGTCCGGGGCGCCCTCTTCAACGGTATCCATATAGGCGAAGTAGGTGAGGTTGCGCAGGTGCACCTCCTTGAACCCGATGCCGACTCCAATGAACCGCTCGGCATGGCCAGCATCGCTGTAGTGACCACCATGGAACTGGCGGACGTAATCAATCTGGGAGAGGTTGTGCTCCAGCAGTCTGCTGATCAGACGCACCATGCCGGGATCCGGCGTGCTGGCAGCAGCCTGCTGAACCAGCGCCAGGATCCGGTCGCGAGCCAGCTCGGCACTGAGCCCCGCGGTGGCCTCATACACCTCGCGGGCATCGAGCCAACGCTCGAGATTGGTGCTGCCATCCAGGCCCGGAACGTGAACCCTCAGGGCATCGGTGTCGGTATCGATCCCCAGCAGCAGCAGGTCCACCGAGGCGCCGCAACAGAAGCTGTTCTCCACGGCCTGCTGGAAATCCTTGAGGCGACTGAGACCACAACCGGCCGCCAAAGCATCGTCGCTGCCGTGGGCCGCACAACCCTCATGGCTGGGATCGAGGGAGCTGAAGTGGTAGAGCACCACTTTGAGATAGCGGGTATCGGCATGGGCCGGATTGGGCAGGCCCTCCCGATAGCGGCGGTGCTCGGTCTTCACCCAGCGACTCACCGTGTTCTCGACATCAAAGAGAGCACCCGCGTGGGGACGACGCCGCACCGAGCCGAAGGGCAACCGCAGGGCATAGGCGATGGCATGGGCCAGACGACCATCGGCGCAGGGCGTGATGTCGAGCAGGTGAAAGCCGCAGTCGAGCAGAAAAGCATCGAAGGATTCCACCGTGGCTGAGCCTGGTCTGCCCTGGAGCGGATCCCGCTCGAAGAAACTGGCGCTGGTCTGCTCGTAGGTCTCGAACACGCACCAGGCGAACAGGGTGCGCATGTCCAGCTGCGTCACCCAGGCTGTCTCCAGGATCGGCTGGGGCAGCTCGAAACCAAGCTCGGCCCGGGCCAGCTCCTGTGCCCGTGGGATGAAGTCGTCCTCATGCTGCAAGGCGGAAAGCCGCTTGAGCACAGGCACGAGCCGATCAAAGGCGCCCTTGACCTGGGCGTCGTAGGTCTGCAAGGCCGCGTTGGCCCGGCTGTCGGTCAGGGGATGGAGCCTCACGGAGGCGGAAGCCGAGGATCGGCGCGACCGCCAGGCGTCAAGGCCGGCAGCGGCAGCACCGAGACCAGGGGATTCATTCCTCTGAGTCAGCTCAGGAGTCCGACGGACCCGGGCACGACGGCCCGTGTCCCAGGGGTTGGCGGCTGGATCAACACCGTCCTCGGAGACGCTGGTGGCGGTGGTGATCTCAGGCTCTAGCAGGCGCCCACGCAACCTCTGGACGGAGCGGCGCAGCTCATCGGGGCTGGGGGCCGCAGGGCGGCGGCGCTGGGCCGGGGCGCCCTGGGGAGTACGCGCCACTGGAGAAACCGGACGGCGTGGCATCAGATCAGCCGCGGGCCCCGCCGGACACGGTCACCAGAGAGCCACGATCGGTGTTTCCACTCGATCCGGTCACCCGGCTCACCGGAGCCGGAACGGCTTCGTTGCGCTTGGCCTCGTAGGTGGGCATGGCCGTCATCGGGCCAGGACGGCTGGGGTTGCGTTGACGGGCAGACGCTCCCTCCGTACCCGTGACCCTCTCGCCACGATCCCAGTCGTCGCCGGTGATCTTCAGGCCAGCGGAGATGCCTTCGCCGGTGACACGCGACACGGGTCGCTCAGGAGCGGACGCAGGGCGCACATCCTCATCGACGCTGATCGGTGCCCGACCTCGGGCCGAGATCCGATCGAAGGCAGAGGAACCGCTGCCATGGCGGTCAAAGCGGAACTGCTCAGTGCCGGTCACCTTGCCGGAGGCCATGTCAAACGGACCGGTGATGCGGTTGCCCTGTTCGTAACTGGTGCCGGTCACAGCCCCGGATTTCTGACGCTCACTCTGGGCCGCGCGGGCCGGAGACTGGATGCTGAACTGCTCCCAGGGCTGGGAATCGAGCGGCTGAGGGAAATCAGCGTCGTGGGTTTCGGCGGCGCTGCAGGCGGCAGCCATCTGATCGGCCCCGAGGTAAGGGGTGCCGGTGACGGGCTCGCAGGCACCCCGTTCAGCGCCGGTCATGACACCACCGATGCCGGGCTGCAGGCCGGTCATGCTGGGGCCCGGAGTACCGAGGCGGGCAGGCGTGCGCTGGCGGATCTCCTTGACCTGCTTGCTGGAGCACCAGTCACCCGCCTGTTCCAGTCCGGCATAGGGGGTTCCCGTGACGGCCTTGCAGGTGCCGGGTTCATCACCGGTGACCCGGCTGGAGCGGCCGGTGCGCGTCCCGCTCACCACCTGGGCCTTGTTGGTGATTGAGAATCCAACCTTGGCCGCTTCCGGCTCGGGCTGGGATCCGCAAAACCCTTCGTATTGCTGACGGCCGATGTATTCATCACCGGTGACGCGGCGGCAACTGCCGGGCTCATCGCCGGTGACCCGCTCGCTACGACCGACGTGGGTTCCGGTGATCCCCGTGCCACGCAGCGTCTGAAGGACATTGACCTTATCGGGGGCACGGCCGGGCACCAGGGGCTCAGATCCGAGGTACTGGGTACCGGTGAGCTGGCGTCCGGAGCCGGGCTCATCGCCGGTGACCCGCTCGCTGCGCCCCACCATCACACCGGAGACCGGACGGCCACCGAGGGTCTGGCTGTGACCCACCTTGCGCGGGCTGGGCTCGAGATCGCCGCAGTAGGCCAGGGCCTGATTGGCGGAGATGTACTCCGTGCCGGTGATCGTCTTGCAGGTGCCGGGCTCATCGCCGGTGACCTTCTCCGAACGGCCCACCTCATTGCCGGTGACGCGGTTGCCATGGCTGGTGGCAGTGACCCGGACCTTGGCGGGCTGAACGGGGGAAGGCCGGTCCTGACAGAAGGACTGAAACACCTCGGCACCCATGTATTCAGTACCGGTGATCGTGCGGCAGGTGCTGGCCTCATTGCCGGTGGTCTTGGGCGAGCGGTTGGCCTGGGTGCCGGTCACCGTCTGTCCGCGGAGGGTTTCACTGACGCCCACCTTCCAGTGGGCATCGGCGGCAGCCGCCTGCTTGGCGCCATGGAGGTTGGGGCCCGTGGGACGGGTGCTGCCGCTTCCCCGCGTGGCGCCACTGGAGCCCACCTTGCTCTTGAGCTCACGCACCTTCTGAGCCAGTTCTCGGGTGGTGAGGTCGGGGTTGCCCTGGCGCGCCACAGCAGCAGCCGTGGAATTGCTGGGCGTGTTGGCGGCCTTGCCGCGCTTGCTCAGGGCCTCACGACGGGCCAGCACCAGAGACCGGCTGGGGTTGTGCTGCGAGGCGCGCTTCACGGCAGGGCGGCGATCAGCCGCACTGCTGCTGCGCGAGGACAGACTGCTGCCGAGGCTGGAACTCCCCAGAGAAGCCGATCGGCGAGCCGGCGCACTGCTGGTCGGGGCCGAGGCTTCAGCCTGGCGCTCCTGACACTTGCACTTGTGCTCACCGGCCGGGGCTGCTGAGGATCCGGCGCCCGCTGGAGCGACCTTCTGCAGATCGGTACGGGTGCGGTCGCGGCTGGTATCGGCCCGCTTACCCCGCTTGCTGAGAGCCTCCCGACGGGAGAGAACCAACTCGCGGCTGGGGTTGCTGATCGGCCGGGGGGTGCTGCTCGTCGGCGCCGCCACAGTTCTGGAGGGAGCCGGGGCCGACAGCGACATGGCTGCCGATCGCGCCGGACGACCGGGCCTGGTCGCCTGAACCGGGGCGGCAGGCGCCATGACAGGCTCCTGCACCGAGGTGCGGGTGGGACGGGCATCCGCAGCCGTGCGCACGCGGCTGGCGCTGGAGCCGTAACGGCCAGCGGCTTTCTTGCCTGCGCTGGTGAGGGCCTTGCGGCGCTCCAGAGCTGCGTCACGACTGGAAGTGCTGGCCATCTCCGCCCGATGAATGGAATGACTGGATCGAAAGAAGGATCCCGGCCCTGAGGCCGGGATCACTGAAGGGAAGGGCTGAAGCTCAGCGGCCTTCGAAGACCACGAAGCAGGCGCCCTGGCTCTGGGTGTAAGCGTCGTAGCCCACCAGGCGGACGTGATGATCGGGATAGGCCCGATGACAAGCCTCAAGCTCGCTGACGATCACGCCGAGATCCTTTTCACCGAAGAACGGCAGTTTCCAGAACGACCAGTAGGTCGCCATGGAGCGGCTGGGGTGAACGTGCTCAACCAGGGGGCTCCATCCCTGGGCAATGATGTAGGCGATCTGGTCGTAGATCTCGTCCTGGGTCATCGGCGGCAGGAAGCCGAATGTCTCCAGGGTGGCGACTGTTTGATAGTCACCCACGGTGCTCTTGAAAGGCATGGGGATCCTTGGGGTGCAGAGGGTGTCCCCGACGAATCAGACGGCTTCCATCAGGCAGATTCCATCAGGATCGTCCGAATCGATCGGGGCTGGATGTCGGGACGGCATAGCGCCGCGTCGTGATGCAACGGCGAATCGCCGGCGATCAGTTGACGTCGAGCTTGTCGACGGTGTCGAACTCGAACTTGATTTCCTTCCAGGTCTCGAGGGCAATCGCCAGCTCAGGGCTGTGCTTCGCTGCTTCCGTAAGGATGTCGCGACCTTCCCGCTCAATCTCGCGGCCGGCATTGCGCGCCTTGACGCAGGCCTCAAGGGCCACACGGTTGGCGGCAGCACCAGCTGCAGAACCCCAGGGGTGACCGTGGGTACCACCACCGAACTGCAGCACCGAATCGTCGCCGAAAATGGCCACCAGTGCAGGCATGTGCCACACGTGGATGCCGCCGGAGGCCACGGCGAAGACGCCGCCCATCGAACCCCAATCCTGATCGAAGAAGTTGCCGCGGCTGCGATCTTCGGGAACGAAGGATTCACGCAGCTGGTCGATGTAGCCCAGCGTCGACTGACGATCACCCTCCAGCTTGCCCACCACGGTGCCGGTGTGCAGCTGGTCACCACCGGAGAGACGCAGGCACTTGGCCAGCACCCGGAAGTGGATACCGTGCTTGGGATGGCGGTCAATCACCGCGTGCATGGCGCGGTGGATGTGCAGCAGCATGCCGTTCTTGCGGCACCACTTCGCCAGACCGGTATTGGCCGTGAAGCCACCGGTGATGTAGTCGTGCATGATGATGGGCTGACCCAGTTCCTTGGCGAACTCGGCCCGCTCATACATCTCCTCGGGAGTGGCGGCGGTGCAGTTGAGGTAGTGCCCCTTCTTCTCGCCGGTCTCCTGCTCAGACAGCTTGACGGCTTCGGCAACGAACTCGAAGCGGTTCTGCCAGCGCTGGAAAGGCTGGGAGTTGATGTTCTCGTCGTCCTTGGTGAAGTCGAGCCCACCGCGGAGGCACTCATACACCACCCGGCCGTAGTTCTTGCCGCTCAGGCCAAGCTTCGGCTTGATCGTGCAACCCAGCAGGGGACGACCGTACTTGTTCATGCGATCGCGCTCGACCACGATGCCGTTCGGCGGACCCTGGCAGGTCTTGATGAAGGCCATCGGGAAGCGGATGTCTTCCAGACGCAGGTGGCGCAGGGCCTTGAAACCGAAGACGTTGCCGACCAGGGAGGTCAGCACGTTGGTGATGGAACCTTCCTCGAACAGATCGAGGGGATAGGCGATGAAGGCATAGAAGGCTTCCTTGTCGCCAGGAACGTCTTCGATGCGGTAGCAACGGCCTTTGTAGAAGTCGAGATCGGTGAGGAGCTCGGACCAGACGGTGGACCAGGTGCCGGTGGAGGATTCAGCGGCCACAGCGGCAGCCACCTCTTCCTTGGGCACACCTTCCTGGCCGGTGCATTTGAAGCAGGCCAGCAGGTCGGTGTCGAGGGGAACGTAATCAGGAGTCCAATACGTGTCGCGGTACTCCTTGACCCCTGCGTCGTACTTCTTGCTCATGGGGGATGTCCGGGTAAGTCGGGAAAGGGAAGAATCAGCGGGTCAGCGCCTTAGGCGCCAAGCCGATCAGTCCTTGGAACCGACGAAATTGCCGTTGCCCAGGGCGGGCTCAACCTCGCGGTGGGGGCGGGCAATGATGTGGGCGGCCACCAGGCCATCACCCACGCGCTCGCAGGCATCGGCGCCAGCACGAACGGCCGCGTTCACAGCGCCGGTTTCACCACGGACCAACACGGTCACGTAACCGCCGCCCACGAACTCACGACCGATCAGACGCACTTCAGCGGCCTTGGTCATGGCATCGGCTGCTTCGATCGCCGGCACCAGGCCACGGGTCTCGATCATGCCGAGGGCGATGCCCATGGTTTCGTTTGCCATTACCTGCTCCTGAAGGAGGGGGTGGAATGTTCGTCCGTAACCATGGTCTGCAGCCATTCCCTCCGTCAAGCCGTTGACAGGGCTTGCGCCATCACCGTTTCCGCATTGAAAGATAAGGCAGGCTGATCAGTGCCTCACAAATCGTTAGGCATTGCTTGATCCAGCACCCAGGCTGGCGCAAACCTCCCTATGCAGGTTCGCTGAGATCCCAGTCCAGGCCGTCCTGGCGTGGATCTGAAACCCAACGGACCCGGGTTCCGAGGGGCTGTGGTCTCAGAGGGGCTGGGCGTCGGAGACGAAGCCAACGCCGCCGTAGTAGTTGAGCAGGGGCAGCAGTGCTGCACGGATCTGCTCCAGCACCTCCGCCTCGCAGAACACGATCACATGGGCATTGGCGCCGTAGCCGCTCATCTCCATCGATTCCTGCACCTCACCCCCCTTTCCCACCCCGGTGACATGGCGCATCACCGAGTAGCCGGGAGCTCCGGCGGTGCGCAGAGCCGCGCAGATCGGGCCCAGCTCCCGCTCTCCCAACAACAGATCGAGACGTTTCATCGGACAGGCCTGAGAGGCAAAACGAACGGTGGCGCGAGACAGTGACGCAGAACGGCGACGCCAGGCAGCGACAGCCTGGGAAAACCGGGGACACCGCCCTACCAATCCCTAGCCGGCCGGGATCCAGCGCTGCACCATCGCCATATAGAGAGGCAGTCCAACCACGATGTTGAAGGGGAAGGTGACCCCCAGCGCGGTGGAGATGTAGAGGCTGGGATTGGCCTGCGGCACCGTCATCCGCATCGCCGCCGGAACGGCGATGTAGGAGGCGCTGGCACAGAGCACCATGAACAGCAGTGCATCCCCCTGCGGCAGCGACAGCGCCCTGGCCACCACCAGTCCAACGGCGGCGTGCACCAGGGGAGCGCCAACGGCAAAACCGATCAGGAAGGGACCGGCCCGGCGCAGATCGTGGAGGCGCTGGGCCGAGACAATTCCCATGTCCAGCAGGAAGAAACTGAGGGCGCCATAAAAGAGTTTATTGATGAAGGGATCCATCTTCTCCAGCCCAGCCGGGCTGAAGGCTGCCACCAGAAATCCGATCACCAGACTTCCCATCAGCAGAAAGACCGAACCGTTCAGAAATGCCTCTCGCAGCAGGGAAGGCCAGCCAATCGAGCGGCCGCTGTTGGGCTCAGCCGGCACCGCCAGTTTCACCAGCAACAGCCCCACAATGATGGCGGGCGACTCCATCAGAGCAAGGGCCGCCACCATGAAGCCATCAAACTGCACTTGCAGCACTGTGAGAAAACTTTCTGCTGTAATGAAGGTGACGGCACTGATCGATCCGTAGGCCGCGGCCACCGCAGCGGCGTTATAAGAATCCAGACGACTGCGCAGGATCAGAAAGCTGGTCAACGGCACCAGCATCGACATCAGCACCGCCGCCGTGATCGTGAGCGTCACCTGGCCGCCAAGACCACTGTGCTGCAGCTCCAAACCGCCCTTGAAGCCGATCGCCAGCAACAGATACAACGAAAACAGCTTCGGCAGCGGCGCCGGGATCTCCAGATCCGAGCCCACCAGCACCGCCAGCATGCCGAGGAAGAAAAACAGAACCGGCGGTGACACAAGGTTCTGGAGAACCAGTCCTGATTCCATGGCCGCCGCGGGCATCGGGGGGCCTGCAGCGTAGGCAGCGCCACCCACCTGGCTTTTTCCCGGTTTCGGTCAGCAACTCCTCAAGCCAGCCCCCCACCCCTGGCCGAACGCCTGGGAGCTCCTTAACGTCTGCGGCAAGCGTGCACCCCTGGAGATTTTCAGGGGGTGGAATGTTCAACCCGGCACGCCATGGCCTTCGGGCCTAGCCACCCTGCAGGAGGTCCATCCGACAGAGCCCAACACCCAAATTCCCAGGTACGGGAGCCTCTGGTTCCGTCAGTGGCTCACAATGGCGGCCGCCCGATCGATCGGGCAGACCCGTTGTTGCGATCCGTTGGCCGGAGCTCAGACCCCTGATCGATCCGTGCTGGCTGCAAGCCCGTCGGTGCTGGTGATTGCCAGCGGCAATGCCCACAAGGTGGCCGAGATCACGGCCATGCTCCATGCCGTTGGTCTGGAGGTCCGTCAGCAACCAGAAGGGCTGGAGATCGAGGAGACAGGTCACACCTACCTTGAGAACGCCCGGCTGAAGGCCCAGACGGTGGCGACGCTGACCGGCTGCTGGGCCCTGGCGGACGATTCCGGACTGGAGGTGGATGCCCTCGGCGGGGCACCGGGCCTCTACTCGGCTCGCTATGCCCCCACGGATCACGAACGGATCCACCGCCTGCTCCAGGAACTGGGGGGCACCCCCTATCGCAGCGCCAGCTTCAACAGCGCCATGGTGCTGGCTGATCCCACCGGCCAGGTCGCCGTCGAGGCCGAGGGGATCTGCCGTGGCGAAATTCTGATCACGCCGCAGGGCCATGGCGGCGGCTATGACCCGATTTTCTGGGTGCGGGAGGCCGGCCTGAGCTATGCCCAGCTGCCCCACCATCTCAAGGAGAAGCTGGGCAGCCGCGGCAAGGCCGCCCGGCAGATGGCCCCACGGCTGCTCCAGCTGCTCGGCCTGGCCGCGGCCTGAGCTGAGCTCTATCGATCGTTGATGTGGGCCACCGCCCGCATGGCGGCCGAAGCCGCCTCCTCCACATCGCCTTCACGGCCGGCGAGGGTGAGACGACCAAAGGCCCCCACGGCCTTCACATCGACCACCGTGATGTTGGAAGCCTTTTCGGCCTCATTGGCGGCAATCAACACGTAGCCGGCCGGCTCGGTCTCCAGGATGAAGATGCTCATGCCGGCCTGGATCATCGAACCCCGCCGGTTCTGGCGGTTGATCAGCACGGCATGATCCGGCGTGATCGCGCGAATGATCTCCGTCCAGGTCACCTCGCAGGGGCTGCGTTGCTCGACCCGGCTGCCGATCGCCTCCAGCACCACATCACCGGAATGGAGCACGTTGCTCTGATCCCGGTGGTAGAGCCCCAGCGAACCGAAGGCCCGCTCCACCACCATCTGGCCGAGGCGCACGGTGCTGGCCTTGAGGGCGATGTCGGTGACACGATGCACCGCCATCCCCGGAGACACCTCCAGCCAGAGACAGGCATCACCGGGAATCGGCAGGAATCCCTGGGAGACCGTGCCCATGTAGGCGGCCAGCTGGGGCTGCAGCGAATCGAGGAAGACGTAGGTGCGCAGCTCGATCGACTGCACGTGGCTCGTCTGGTTGGCCAGCCGGCGGCCTTCGCTGTCGGTGGTGATCACACAACTGGCGCCGGAGCTGTCGCCGTGGACCTCGGTGCCGGTGATCCGCGGAGCCTCGCGCCGGCTGTCCCCACGCAGTTGGTCGCTGCGGAGCTCGGAGCGCAGAGGAGCTCGAAGCGTGGATCGGGAACGAGCGCGCTCCATCAAGGGGCGGACACCTCAGGGTTGGGTTGCCGCGCAGCAGGGCAAATCCTGGCGACAGGGAGACGGTTGGTTTGCGACGCGACTCTATCCCTCGCCCCTGCTGGGTTCCGGCTGCTGCCGGCTCGGGGAGGGCCCGCAGCGATGCACAGATCTTGTCGCAACGATCACAAACGCTGATCACTACCTGTCCGGGGGCCCTCGGCTCGCGCTGAACTGCCAGCCGGAGGGGCCACGCCAGAGCGACGTGTTGCCGAAGAGTGACGTGTTCCCGAAGAGTTCTGACTCCCTGCCTGCAGAGTCCCCGTGAGTAGCTAGGCCTAAGGGATCGCATCGCCAGGAGGCCCGTTTCGATGGGCGCTGTCGCACCATGGGCTCCAGCCGTCACCGCCGGTGGCCGGGAGAGCTCCTCCCACCTTCCCCCCGTCTTGCGGGAGAGCGGACAACGGGAGGTGTTCTGCGGTCTCACCTCGATCGTGTGGCTGCACCGCCGCATGCCCGATGCCTTCTTCCTGGTGGTGGGGTCCCGCACCTGCGCCCACCTGGTCCAGAGCGCCGCCGGGGTGATGATCTTCGCCGAACCCCGGTTCGGCACGGCCATCCTCGGGGAACGGGACCTGGCCGGCCTCGCCGATGCCAATGAGGAGCTCGACCGGCTGGTGCGCGACCTGCTGGAGAGACGGCCCGAGATCCGCACCCTCTTCCTGGTGGGGTCGTGCCCCAGCGAGGTGATCAAGCTCGACCTGGGCAAGGCTGCCGAGCGGCTCAACGGCCAGCTGGCCGGACGGGTGCGGGTGCTGAACTACAGCGGCAGTGGGATCGAAACCACCTTCACCCAGGGGGAGGATCAGGCCCTGCTGGCGATGCAGCCGCTGATGCCGGCCAGCGACGAGCCGCAGCTGCTGATCGTGGGCACCCTCGCCGATCCGGTGGAAGATCGGTTGATCGACCTGTTCGGACGCATGGGGATCGAGCGGGTGCGCAGCCTGCCGCCGCGGCGATCCACCGAACTGCCGCCGGTGGGCCGCGGCACGAAGGTGCTGCTGGCGCAGCCGTTCCTCAGTGCCACCGCCCGGGCCCTGCAGGCCCGCGGCGCCGAACTGATCCCGGCCCCCTATCCCTTCGGCGTGGAGGGAAGCCGGCTCTGGATGCGGGCCGCTGCCACCGCCTGTGGCCTGGCCCCGGCGGCGATCGAGGCGGTCCTTGCACCGCTGGTGGAGCGGGGCCGGCGGGCGGTGGCCCCCCACCGGGAGGTGCTGGCCGGCAAACGGCTGGTGCTGATGCCCGACTCCCAGCTGGAACTCTCCCTGGCCCGTTTCCTGCATCAGGAGTGCGGCATGGAGCTGGTGGAAGTGGGTACCCCCTACCTGGATCGCCAGCTGCTGGCCGAAGAGCTGGCCCTGCTTCCCGCCGGCACGGCCATCACCGAGGGCCAGGACGTGGAACGCCAGCTGGAGCGGGTCCGGGCCGCCCGGCCTGATCTGGTGGTCTGCGGCCTGGGGCTGGCGAACCCGCTGGAAGCCGAAGGGATCGCCACCAAGTGGTCGATCGAACTGGTGTTCAGCCCGATCCACGGCTGCGACCAGGCCGGGGATCTGGCCGAGCTGTTCTCACGGCCGCTGCGGCGCCGCAACCTGCTCCAGTTCAGCTGAACTCTCCGGTTCACCTGAGCTGTGGGCTCTGAGCGCTGGTCCACCCCAGCCCCGACCCGTCTTCCGATCGCTTCTTCCCTCTCCAACCCCTTCCTGTGGAACTCACTCTCTGGACCTACGAAGGCCCTCCCCATGTGGGCGCGATGCGCATCGCCACCTCGATGGAAGGGGTGCACTACGTGCTGCATGCCCCCCAGGGAGACACCTACGCCGATCTGCTGTTCACCATGATCGAACGGCGCGACCGGCGCCCTCCCGTGACCTACACCACCTTCCAGGCCCGCGATCTGGGCGGTGACACAGCCGAACTGGTGAAGCGCTCGATCAACGACGCCGTGGAGCGGTTCCGGCCGGAGGCCCTGCTGGTGGGAGAAAGCTGCACCGCCGAACTGATCCAGGATCAGCCTGGGGCCCTGGCCGGCGGCATGGATCTGGGCGGCATTCCGGTGGTGAGCCTGGAGCTGCCGGCTTACTCCAAGAAAGAGAACTGGGGAGCAGCGGAGACCTTCTACCAACTGGTGCGAGCCCTGCTCAAACCACAGCTGCCGCCGCCCGGGGCCGCCAAGCCCTCACCGACCCGCTGGCGCCAGGAGGGTCGCCGGCCGCGGGTGAACCTGCTGGGCCCCACATTGCTGGGCTTCCGCTGTCGCGACGACATCGTTGAGATCACGCGCCTGCTGGGCGAGCACGGCATCGACGTGACCGTGGTCGCCCCTCTGGGTGCAAGACCGGCGGATCTGCTGCGCATCCCCAGCGCCGATGCCAACGTCTGCCTCTATCCCGAGGTGGCCGGCCCGGTCTGCAACTGGCTGGAGCGGAGCTTCGGCATGCCGGTGGTGCGCAGCGTGCCGATCGGCATTGGCGCCACCGGCGACTTCCTGCGGGAGGTCACCAACCTGCTGGAGATGGACTCCGAGGTGATCGCTGCCGCCACCAACGCCGAAGCGGAGCAGCGATCCCGACTGCCCTGGTATTCGCGCTCGGTGGATTCCACCTACCTCACAGGCAAGCGGGTGTTCATTTTCGGGGATGCCACCCACGCCATCGCCGCCGCCCGCATCGCCAGCCGGGAACTGGGATTTCAGGTGGTGGGGCTGGGCAGCTACAGCCGCGAGCAGGCCCGCGACGTGCGGGCCGCAGCCAAGGAGCTCGACCTGGACGCGCTGATCACCGACGACTACCTGGTGGTGGAGAAGGCCATGGCCGAGGCGGCACCGGAGCTGGTGCTGGGCACCCAGATGGAGCGGCACAGTGCCAAGCGCCTGGGCATTCCCTGCGCCGTGATCAGCACGCCGCTGCACGTTCAGGACGTGCCGGCCCGCACCTCACCGCAGATGGGCTGGGAAGGAGCCAACGTGATCTTCGACACCTGGGTGCACCCGCTGATGATGGGGCTGGAGGAACACCTGATCACGATGTTCCGCCACGATTTCGAGTTCACCGAAGGACACCGCAGCCACCTCGGTGGAGCACCGGCTGGAGCCGGAATCGAAGCCAACGGGACCAACGGGGCCAAACAGCCAACAACAGGGGCCGCAGCCTCGACAGAGACCACAACAGCTACAGCCGTGGCATCAGCAGCAGCCGGGGCAACAGCCGCTCCAGCAGCTGCTTTGGCGGAGAACGGCCTGCACTGGAGCCCGGATGGGGAGGCGGAACTGGCCAAGATCCCCTTCTTCGTGCGGGGCAAGGCCAGACGCAACGCTGAATCCTTTGCCCGGGCCCAGGGACTGCATCGGATCGATGCCGAAACCCTCTACGAAGCCAAGGCTCATTTCAGCCGATGACTCCAGCCACTCCCCGCCGGAGTCACGGCCTCCGCAGCGACGCGCACAGGCTGCCTCCAGCCCCGGAGTGGTCCATAGGTCTCCGTGCAGCCGACGACAACAAGGCACCTTGAAAGTCGCCCCTTCCAAGGATGAGAGTCCAAGCCGGGCCCAGACGATGCAATGAGCGCTCCTTGCAGGGTCCCGCCGGTCTCGAATGTTTCGAGGTGCCCTTTAAAGAAGCCACGCACGCCTACCCAGAGCACAGCCCGAGATGAGTAGAAGTACTCAGCAGATCCGCGAGATTTTCCTACCCGATCTCTCACGGATCTGCGGCCGAATGAGGATACGACAACCAAGCATGTTGCGGTTTACGCGATCCCGCTGACAAGGTGATCGCGCTGCCCTTGGATGGCTGTGGTGGCCGTTGCAGTCCTTCCTTCCGTCGGCGGCAGGAGTGGGCCCATCACCGCCGGAGATTTCAGGATCGACATCCGCATGACCAGCACCCTTGCGAAACCCGCAACCCAGAACGCCGGCAGCCACAGCCGCCAGCATGCCGATGGCGAAGGCAGCGTGCAGGTCCATCAGGACCCAGGCATGCGCATTGAGGAAGGAGCCCTGGTGATTGCCGTCTACGGCAAGGGAGGCATCGGCAAATCCACCACGTCCTCCAATCTGTCGGCCGCCTTTTCGAAGCTGGGCAAACGCGTGCTGCAGATCGGCTGCGATCCCAAGCACGACAGCACCTTCACGCTCACCAAGCAGATGGTGCCCACGGTGATCGATATTCTCGAAACGGTGGATTTCCATACTGAGGAGCTCCAGCCGAACGACTTTGTTTTTGAAGGTTATAACGGCGTCATGTGCGTCGAGTCGGGTGGTCCACCCGCCGGCACCGGCTGTGGTGGATATGTGACCGGGCAGACCGTGAAACTGCTCAAGGAGCATCACCTGCTTGAAGACACCGATGTAGTGATCTTCGATGTGCTGGGCGACGTGGTCTGCGGTGGCTTTGCGGCCCCGCTGCAGCACGCCCACTACTGCCTGATCGTGACCGCCAACGATTTTGATTCCATCTTTGCGATGAATCGGATCATTGCCGCCATTCAGGCCAAGGCGAAGAACTACAAGGTTCGACTGGGCGGCGTGGTAGCCAACCGCAGCAAGGACACCGACCAGATCGATCGCTTCAATGATCGCGTCGGCATGCGCACCATGGCTCACTTTCCTGATCTCGACGCGATCCGTCGCTCCCGCTTGAAAAAGTGCACCATTTTTGAGATGGAAGCCACCCCCGAGGTGGAAGCCGTTCAGCAGGAATATCTCAACCTCGCCCAACGGATGCTCGACAATGTCGAGCCTTTGGAGGCTGAGTCGCTCAAGGATCGCGAGATCTTCGATCTGCTCGGCTTCGACTGACGTTCGTCGTCCATTGCGGTCAACCACCGCCATCTTCAGCAGATGGCGGTGGTTGATGTCATCCGGATGTCAACAGTGGATGGCCATCAATATTGAACAGACACTGATTCCGGCCGAGACTTTACTCTAGCAAGGCATTGTTTCTGGCCATTGATTTGTGCTGATTGGATCTTCAATCCGGACTGATCTTGATTCCTTCCGTTGAAAGGAGGAATCGTGCTAGGCCTGCGCAGGATTGAGCAGGCCGCTAATCAGGCCTCAGCCCAGACCCACCAGGTCCATCGAATAATCCCACATCTTCTGGGCAGTGACTGGATTGCTGGCCTTGTAGGAGAGTTCCTGGCTGAACTGCTTGCCACCACGCTTCTGGCGATTGCCCCAGCTCCAGTGCACTCCCGAAACGGCGAATTCGGGTTCCGCCACCACCTGTGCCACCCGGTCACCGGCCAACTGCTGACTCACGTAGCCACCGGTGATGTTCTTCTGGAACCAGGGGAAGATCTTCTGAAACAGCTTCGGTGTATTGCGGAACAGGGGTGTGTCAGCGACGCAGCCCGGGTAGAGAGAGCTGAACACGATTCCCGTGGAGGCATTGAGGCGGCGGTGCAGCTCCTGGGTGGTGATCATGTTGCAGAGCTTGCTGTCTTTATAGGCCTTGCCCGGCTTGAAGGGCTTGCCGCTGGCCATACTGATCGGAGCCTTGAAGCCGAGTTCGAAGCCGGAGAGGTCGCCCAGATCGGCAGGGGCGGGGATCGGGATCTTGCCACCCAACTCCTTGGAGTTGGCGGTGACGGTGCCCAGCACCACCACCCGGCGGGAGGGATGGGTGGAGCGCTGCAGATCCTCAAGCAGCAACTGAATCAACAGAAAATGACCAAGATGGTTGGTGGCCATCGAGAGCTCATAACCCTGAGGTGAGCGTTCGGGCTCTTTCAGACGCGGCTTGTAAACAGCCGCATTGATCACCAGGGCATCCAGCGGTTGCTCCAGAGATGCCACCAGCGCCTCAACGCCGACCCGCACACTCTCGAGATCGCCCAGATCAATGCGCAGATGGTGGAGCCGGTCGGCGGGAATGCCGAGGGAGTCGCTGGCGGCAGCGGCCCGAACGGGGTCGCGATTGGCTGTCACCACGGTCCAGCCTCGATCAACGAGGGCCTTGACGGCGTTGAGACCGACCCCCGAGGTCGTACCGGTGATCAGGACCGTTCCGGGGGCGGCGGCGGGTAGGGCCATCATGCGGGCGAGCAGGCGCCTGACAACCTAAGGAACCGGGCTGACGGCAGGCTTGGTGCCGGAAGGCTGCTCAACAGAAGGAAACGCGGCGGGGGACTGCCAGACGATCCGCAGGCGATTGGGAGCAATCCACTGATCCTGCTCCCGGATGAGGCGCTGCTCTCCGTCGACGCTGAAGAGTTGATCGAAACGTTCGCGAGCCCGGTGAAGTTTGGCTTTCTCGATATCAAGAACAGCGGCCAGTTCACCCTGGCGTTCCATGCGGTCCTGATAGGCCGCGGCCAGACGCACCAAGCTGACTCCGACCACCGACACCAGACCGATTTTCACCACCAGACCGATGACACTGCAGAGCGACTCCTTCTGCTCCTCACTCAGGCTGGGGGCCGGTAATGCGGTGACGCTTGCAATGACCGGGCTGGCAAGCCCACTTGGATCAGGATCGACGGCCCGCAACGGACGGGCTTGCGTGAGCGCTCGTCCAACGGGGCTGGACCGGCGATCGCCTGAGCCAGCCCGGACTGTGCCACGGGACTCAGCACGCCGCTGCGGCGGGGAAGAACGGGAACGACGGGGGGCAGGCACGGGCATCGGGCCCTCAGGGCCGCTGTCGAACTGACTTGCTTGTAGCAGGCGGAGGAAAGGATGCCAATCCCCCACCCAGATTCAGCGCCGAATCAGGCCTTGTACAGGCTGAAGCAAAGACGGACGGCCAGGACGCCGGCGTGGGCGGCCACCACCAAAGCGATCAGGATTTCGGCCTGGTTCAGGGTTGAAACCATGGTTGGGGGAGCATGAACGGAATCGGCACCATTCTTTGCCGCCGGCTCGCTACGGTCCAGCCTTCTTCGCCGCGCTGTCACAGCTCTTGATGGCCACCCCACCCGCCTCCGAAGACTGGCTCGTGCGGATTCCGGCCGAAAGCCTCCGCCGCCTCGACCTCAGCCCCCTGGAACCGTGGCGCCGGCTCAGCCCGGCCGAGCTGCTGGCCGGCACAGGCAAGCTCCGCCTCTCCTACGAATGGCCCCGCGCCGACGATGACCCCCGGGAACTCTCGGAAATCCCTGAGTTACGTCTCTGGAGCCTTCGCGCCGATGCCCTCTGCCCCTGGCTGACGCTGCTGCTGGACCGCAGGGACGGCGACCTGATCCGCCACGTGGCGATGCTGCTGCCCCATGGCTTCAGCCGCAACGAGGGGCTCCGCTTCGCGCCGGAAAGCCTCGATCTGTGGATCACCCATCGCCTCTTTCTGCTGGACGACTGGGCCGGTGCCGCCGGCCTGCACTGCCGTCAGAGCCTGAGCCAGATGGCCGCCGTGCTCGGCTTCGAGCTGGATCCAGGCTTCTGGCAGTCTCTCCCCTCTCCCCCGATGGGTGAGAACTGAGGCCGTTGGGCCCGATTCAGCCGGCCAGCAGCAGCATCACGGCGCGGCGGCTGCTGTCGATCGCCAGCAGCAGGGCCAGGCCACGCAGCATCCAGGCCAGAGAGCTCTCGCTGAAACGGTTCAACTGGCCCGCCGACCACTGGGCCGCCAGGGCTGCCGTTCCCCCCAGCAGCACGGCAAGAACAAGCTGGCCGCGGCCGTCCTGCAGGAACGCCACCGAGGCCGCACTGGACGACACCAGCACTCCCAGGGTGCTGAACCGGATCGCCAGACGGATCGGCACCTGCAGAGCTTTCACCATCAGCGGCACCATGATCAGGCCGCCCCCCACACCCAGCAGGCCACCGGCCAGACCGGCGACGCCACCCACCGAGGTCAGGCCGGCCAGAGGCAGAGGTCGAGAGTCATGGGTTGCTGATGCCTCCTTCGGCTCGATCGTGATCGCCAGCAGCAGATACATCAGCGCCTGAAGGCCGAGCAGCATCCAGCCCTCCAGGCCCTGACCCAGACGGCTGAACAGGGCCGCGCTGATGGCAGCGCCGGCGGCAATGGCGACGCCACCGCTGCGGGGCAGCTGACCGCTGCGCAGATGGGTCCATGTGCCAGCCAGGGTGGTGGGAACGATCGCCAGGCTGCTGGTGGCCAGAGCCTGATGGGGCTCAAGGCCGATCAGCAGCAGAATCGGAGAAAAGATCAGCCCACCACCGATGCCCAGAAGGCCGGAGAGCAGCCCGGCCAGCAGGCCCAGGGGCACCAGCGCCAGCAGGGTCCAGGACATCGGCGCGGCAACCTGAGGCGATGGACGGGTCCCAGCATCCTGTACGGGACGGCAGCACAGCACAGGTCTGGCGCCTGCTGCCGGATTCGGCGCTCACCGGAACCTGGCAGATGGCGATCGATGAGTGGATGCTCGATCAGGGCCAACCGGCCCTGCGTCTCTACCGGTGGAGCCGCCCCACCCTGTCGCTGGGCTACCACCAGCGGCGTCTGCCGCCCCACTGGCTGGCCCTGGCGGCGGACGGCCTGATCGACCTGGTCCGCAGACCCACTGGCGGCCGGGCGGTGCTGCACGGCTGCGGCGATCTCACCTACGCCCTGATCTGGCCCGATCCCCCTGGCCAGCGCCTGGAGGCCTACCGCCTGGCCTGCCGCTGGCTGCAGCACGCCTTCGCCGCCCTGGGGCTGCCGCTCCAGTTCGGCAACGAGCCAAGCGGCTCCCAGGGGGCCCATGCACCGAACTGCTTTGCCAGCGCCACCGCGGCGGATCTGGTGGACGCCGCTGGATTCAAGCGGATCGGCAGCGCCCAGCTCTGGCGCCGCGGCCAGCTGCTGCAACACGGCGCCATCCTGGTGACGCCGGAGCCGGAGCTGTGGCGGCAGATCTTCGGGGAACCTCCGCCGCCGCCGCCGGCAGGACGACTCAGCAGCACCCTGGGAGTGGAGGATCCCCACCATCCGCTCCGGCAACAACTGCTGACCGCGGCCCGGTCGGCCCTGCCGGGCGCTCCGGTCGTGCTGCAACCCCAGCCGCTCAGCGACACCGAATGGAACGCTGTGGAGGGGCGGCTGCAGCGCTACAGGGAAGGGCTGACGCTCACTTCCCCGGAAGCCACCATTGAGCGCGCCACCTGACCGAGGGCCAGACCGAGGGGATAGGTGCCCTGGCGCCGCGCCAGCTCGAGCATGGGTGCCGGCAGCTTCACACCCAACCGCCCCAGCACAGCCTCACTCAGTTCGGGGCGCTCCAGGGTGCCGCTGGGCAGCCCGGCGGGACTCAGCACCAGCAGACGGGACTCTGGACCATCCTCCAGGCGCAGGGCCGCCTGCCACAACGCATCACCCTCACCGATCGAGGGCAACGAAGCCAGCGGTTTGAGGTGATCGGCGATGCGCTCGGTGTCCCAGCGCTGAACCGGCAGGGCCTGCAGGGGGTCGTCATCGATCACACCGCACCAACGGCCCCGATCGCACACCAGCACCCAGTCGCTCGGACCCTTGTCCTGGCTGAGGCGTAGCTGGCTGAGCTGGCGCAGGCTGTCGGACGACTCCAGCACCCGGAAGCGGCGCTGGGCCGCATCCCTCACCCGCAGATCCTTGAGCGCCTGCTGCAGAGCCAGCATCTGGCGCTGGTTGCGGGCAGCTCCCAGACCAAACCAGCCGAGCAGAATCAGCCAGGCACCGGAGATGCCACCGCCACGCAGCAACAGCACGGTGCCCAGACCCACGGCGAGGAAAGAGAGGAAACGGCCGGAGGCCATCGCCACCTCCACACCGCGGCGCTGGCTGCCCGTGACCTGCCAGACCAGGGCCTTGAGGATCAGGCCACCATCCAGGGGCAGACCGGGCAGCAGGTTGAACAAAGCCAGCACCAGGTTGAGGATCCCGAGCTCCTGGACCATCTCGCCGAGCAGGGGGGCGAGATGGGCTGCTCCGTGCTGAAGGGAGAGCAAGGTGACGCCCAGGACCAGGCTGACGGCCGGGCCCGCCGCCGCCACCAGCAGGGCACCGCGGGCTGTGGAACACTCCCGCTCCACGCTGGCCACTCCGCCAAGCAGGAACAGGGTGATCGCGTTCACCCGCACCCCCTGATTGAGGGCCACCAGGGCATGTCCCAGCTCGTGCAGCAGCACCGAGACGAACAGCAGCACGGCCGTGAGCAGGCCCACGGACCAGGTGGCAAAGCTTCCCCCCGTCTCGCCGGAGGCCATGGCGTAGTGCTGCTGGAACGCCACCGTGGCCACCATCAGAATCACAAACCAGCTGGGGTGGATCCGCAGCGGAATGCCGCGGATCCGCAGGATTTGCCAGCCGTTGCTCAAGCCTTCACCCACAGCCGCCGCGTTCAAGAGCCTCAGGCCGGACCCAAGGAAGATTGGTTCCAATCCTAGAAAGGCTCCTGCACCGCCCGCCCCGGATGGCCCGCCCCCAGCTCAAGATCTGCGGCCTGCGGCAGCCGGACCAGGCCTCGGCCGTGGCGGCCCTGGGCGTCGATGCGATCGGCGTGATCGCCGTGGAGCGTTCACCCCGGTTTCTGGCGGCCGAGCGACGTCCGGCGCTGTTCGCTGCCATGCAGACCGCCAACCCGCTCTGCCGCGGCGTGCTGGTGGTGGCCGATCCGGGCGACGACCGTCTGGCGGAACTGGGCGAGGGCGGTCACAGCGTGGTGCAACTGCACGGCAGTGAGTCGGTGGCTCGCTGCCGCGACCTGCGGCAGCGGCTGGGCGCGGGCGTTCAGCTCTGGAAAGCCCTGCGAATCGCTTCGGCGGACGACCTGGCGAAAGCGCAGGCCTACACCGAGGTGGTGGACGCGCTGCTGCTCGATGCCTGGGTGGAAGGACAGCTGGGCGGCACGGGCCGCGCCATCCCGCTGCAGTGGCTTCAGGAGTTCCGCCCCTCCCTGCCCTGGTGGTTGGCCGGGGGCATCGGGCCGGAGACCGTCGGCGCGGTGCTGGAGACGCTCAGCCCCGATGGCCTCGACGCCTCCAGCCGCGTGGAACTCAGCCCCGGAGACAAGGACATCGCCCGGGTGGCGGCCCTGGTGCGGCTGGTGAAGGGCGAGGGGACCAGGCCAGCCAGCGCCAGGACTGCCGCACCGATCGGCTGACGAATCGCCGCCGCGGCGGCAGGATCAGGACTCCCGCCGGTTGCCGCCGCCCGTGCCGATCCCCCTCTCTTCCGCGTCTCAGGCCCGCCCTGCCAGGGCCATGGGCCTGTGGCAGCCTGCCCGCATGCGTCAGCTTGCTGGCCTGATCCTGGCCACCGCCCTGCCCCTGGGCGGCCCGGCGGCGCTGAAAGCCCAGGATCTGGTCGGCTGCCAGCTGATTGAGGGCGCCCTGCAGTGCGTGCCGGGAGTAACGGGAACACCGCAACAGCAGATCCGGATCCTGCGGGGCGAGATCGGGGCTGACCAGCAGCTGGAGGGGGCGGTGGAGCAGCAGATCGATGGGCTGCGACGGCTGGAGCTCCAGGGAGAGGCTCGGGTGGGCTCGCTGCTGCAGGCCACGATCGTGGCCGATGGCCAAGCGGCCCTCGCCGCCAGCCAGTACCACTGGTACCGACTGGCGCCAGGCCGCAACCACTGGGAGCTGATTGCTGAAGCTTCAGGCCCCAGCTACCAGCCCACCACCAACGATCTGGCCTATGAGGTGATGGTGGTGGTGGTGAGCGAGACACCGAACGGAACCAGGCGCCTGGCCTCAGCACCCGTGGGACCGATCGGCGTGGCCAGACCCTCAATCACCCCCTGAACTAGCCAGCAGATCCATGATTAAGGCTCAGTGATCCGTTCCGTTGAGACGGTGGTCTTGGTCTGCTGGGGGACGTGGATCCTGCTCAGCCGAGACCCTGTTCCACATCCGTCCCGTTGACAACCCAAGCCCATTTCAGGTGGACAGAACGGCTTCCTGCTGTTTCACGAGTTCGAAGAACTCCTGCTTGAGACTGGGATCGAGGCGGAAATCGCCACGCACCACGGAATTGACCATGCTGGTCTGGGGTTCCTTGACGCCGCGCCATTTCATGCAATAGTGCTGAGCCTTCACCAGAATCGCCAATCCCTGGGGCTCACAGAGCCGCTCAATCTCATCGGCCAGAATCATCACGGCCTCTTCCTGGATATGGGGACGGGAGAAGACCCAGTCGGCGACACGAGAGAATTTGGAAAGCCCGATCACGCGGTCACCCGGCTTGATTCCAATCCAGCAGTTGCCGAGAATCGGCACGAGGTGGTGCGAACAGGCCGAACGCACGGAAATTGGCCCAACCGTATAAATTTCATCCAGCTTCTTCACATTGGGGAAACTGGCAATCTTGGGCTGCTCGTGATAGCGCCCTTTAAAGACTTCGTGAAGATACATACGGGCGACCCGCTCGGCTGTCTCTTCGGTGTTGTGATCATTTTCGATGTCAATCACCAGACTGCGCAGCAGATCGCGCACCTTGCCTGCCACCTCAATCTCGAGCTGGTCAAGTTCACCCTCGCCGAGATAGGCGGAGATGTTGTCGTTGGCGAGGAAGGAGACACCAGCTTCCCGCAGCCGCTCACGGATACGGTGGCTCGCCGGCAGGGGAGCAGCCTCAGGCGTCGCCATGGCACCGGTTGAAAAGCGGGAGGGGAGGGTGGAGGTCATGAAAGAGGGTTAGAGAGCGCCGGCGGCCGGCATGAGCGTGAGGTCTTCAACCACCTGGGTGGCGGGTTGTTGAGCCAGAAACAGCAGTGCATCGGCCGCTTGCTCGGGATCAAGCATGGCACGCCGGTCAAAGTCACTGTGGACGGTTTCGCTATCCCAAAGGCTTGAATTGACTGCACCCAGAGTGAGCGTGCTCACTCGAATCCCGTGGGTGCGTTCCTCGACAGCCAGACAACGGCTGAACGAAACCAGTGCCGCCTTGCTGGCGCAGTAGGCGCCCCAGTCCGGGAAGGCCTGATGGGCGGCATGGCTGCTCACATTGATGATGTGACCACGGCCGGCGGCACGCAGGTGCGGCAGAACGGCCTGACACACCTGAAAAACGCTGGTGACGTTGAGCTGAAACAGCCACTGCCACTGCGACAGAGGCATCGAGGCCAGGGCGCCGGTGTAGGCGACGCCGGCATTGTTGATCACCAGCTGTGGCAGAAGGCCCCGGCTGCAGAGCTGATCCAGCCCGACGGGGATGGCTGCGGCATCCGCCAGGTCGATGGCGGCCACCTCAACGGTTCGACCCAGGGGACGGAGTTCATCGGCCAGGGTCTCAAGGTCCGGCAGGGAGCGCGCCAGCAGGAGCAGGTCATAGCCGTTGGCCGCCAGCTTGCGGGCGGCCGCTGCGCCGATCCCTCTGGAGGCACCCGTGATCAGAGCAGCAACCAAGGTGCTCGCGCGTTCCTTCAGACCCTAAACAGGAGCGACGGCCTCTGGGGTAGGGGAAGCCGCCTCATACCGGCCCATGGCCCGGTACTTGGCGTAGCGCTGCTCCAGCAGGTCGTGCTCAGACAGGCTGGACAGCTCCTCGAGCGACTCCAGCAGGGCGCCCTTGAGCGTGGCGGCAGCCTGCAGCGGTGCCCAGTGATTCCCACCCGAGGGCTCCTGCAGCACCCGATCGATGATGTCAAGCCGCAGCAGATCGGGCCCCGTGATCTTGAGGGCCTCGGCCGCTGCCGGTGCCTTGGCGGCATCGCGCCAGAGAATCGAGGCACAGGCCTCGGGACTGGCCACCGTGTAGACGCTGTGCTCGAACATCAGCAGCCGATCCGCCACCCCGATGCCCAGGGCTCCACCGGAGCCGCCCTCACCAATCACGGTGGCCACGATCGGCACCCGCAGGCGGAACATCTCGCGCAGGTTGACCGCAATCGCCTCGCCCTGCCCCTGCTCCTCGGCCAGCACGCCGGCATAGGCCCCGGGCGTGTCGATGAAACAGAGGATCGGCAGCCGGAAGCGATCGGCGTGCTCCATCAGCCGCATCGCCTTGCGATAGCCACCCGGCGAGGCCATGCCGAAGTTGCGAGCCACGTTCTCCTTGGTGTCACGCCCCTTCTGATGGCCGATCAACAGCACGGCCCGATCGCCGATACGGCCCACCCCGCCCACCAGGGCCTTGTCGTCGGAGCCCCGCCGATCGCCATGGAGCTCAATCCACTCGTCGGTGATCAGCTGGATGTAATCGAGGCTGCTGGGCCGCTGGGGATGGCGCGCCACCTGAATCTTCTGGGCCGGAGTGAGCGCCAGAAAGATCTCCTCGCGGCGACGGGTGGCCAGGGTTTCCAGCTGCAGGAGCTGCTGGCTCACATCCACCTCGGAATCCCGCGCCAACTGGCGAATCTGGTCGATCTGTTCCTCGAGCTCCACCAGGGGTTTTTCGAAGTCCAGCAGGGCGCGGCGGGCCATGGCGATCGGAAAGGAGGAGAAGGAATTCAGGCCGAAGCCAGGGCGGGGGCGGCGGCGGGGTCAGCGGATTCGGGGGCCTGATCCGAGTCCAAGGCGAGGGCTGAAAAGCCATGGCGGAGGGAAGCAGCGCCAATCAGGTCCATGGCCTCGAGGGTGATGTTGTTGCGACCCCAGCTGAAGTTCGTATGGATGTCTTCGAAATCGAGCAGCATCGCCTCAGCGAAACAGGCGAACATCTGACGCTGAGGTCTGGCCATCTCCGCCACTTCCATCATCTGCCAACCGATGTCCTGCCAGAACTCGACGATGCCCCCCTTGAGCACATGCACCCCCTCAGCCGCCGCGCGACTGTCGAGGTTCTTGGGGTAGCCGCCATCGATCATCAGGCAGGGCTTGCGCAGCGTTGCCGTATCGATCTGCAGGCTCTGGGGCAGGCTCGCCACCCACACCACCACGTCGGCTTCGCTCAGGGCCTGATCCAACGGCAGAATCCGGCCGCTGCCGAGGCTCTCCTGGAGGTCCACCAATGGCTGGGGCCGTCGTGCCACCAGCAGCAAGTCACCCACGCCGCGTCGCTGCAACCAGCGGCAGACCGCACTGCCGATGTCGCCACTGGCACCCACCACCGCCACCTTGGCCGTGGCCAGATCCATGCCCAGCCGGGGAGCGTTGATCTCCACCTGCCGGCAGATCACCCAGGCCGTATGGGTGTTGCCGGTGGTGAAGCGCTGCCAATCCAGCTGCACCGCACTGACCCGCTCTTCGCGCAGAAGATTGAGATCTTCGAAAATGATTGATGTGAAGCCTCCCAGGGCCGTGATGTCAATCCCACTTTTCTGGGCCAGTTCCATGGCCTTGAGCACCTTCCGCTTCGCCGTTTTGAAGCGCCGCAGCATTTCCGGAACGAACACCGAATCGATGTAGGCGCCTCGGATGGTCTTGCCGGTGGCACTGGTGACCGTCACCTCCTCCACCAGCTGAGGAGGAGCGGCGCACCACATGTCGAGGTCGCCATCGGCGTACTCGTCGTAGCCCAGGGACCTGGCCTTGATTCTGGCCTCCTCAAAACTGGTGGAGTGACCGATCAGGCCGAACATCAGGTCTTCCGTCGCTACTAGGACAAAGGCGCGCCCCCTGGACGCGCGCCACATCTTGCCATGGGCATTCTCAGGCCCTGCGCCTTGGCCAGGCCTCAGCCCACCAGGGCAGCGGCAGCAAGCTTGGCGATCTCACGGCCGGTGAAGCCGATATCCATCAGGGCCTCCTGGTACGAGCTGAGGAAATCGGCCATCAGATCTTCCTTTTCCATCTGCAGAACGGCAGCATCCCCAGCCACCTGTTCGAGCATCTTGCGCACCAGGGGCAGATTTTCGCGGTTGGCCTGCTCCAGCTCCTGACGGGAGGCTTCAAGATTGGCCTTGAGCCACTCCTGACCGTAGTTGAGGTGGGTGTACTCGTCTTTGACCACACCTTCGGTGATTTTGCGCGCGAACGGATCGGCCACCGGGATATAGATGTGATAGGCCGAGATCGCAAAGGCTTCGATCAGGATGGCCTGAATCAGCAGACAGGTGACCACCTTGCCTTCGGCCAGTGCCGCCTGGAAGTTGCCATGCAGCGGCGCAAAGAACTCCTTGGCGAAGGGCATGTCAGCCGTCACACCGAGATTGTTGGCACAGGCCGTGAAGCCCTTCATGTGCTTCAGCTCCATCCGGGCCAGGCGGGACAACTCCTCGGCCTGATCGGGCAACAGGCTGCCGAGCGAAATGTAGTTGTCGTGGGCTTCCTGCTCACCCTCAATCACAATCGCATTGATGCGGCTGTAGGCATCTTTGTAACTGGAACTCTGGAAATCGGGCAGCCCCCCCTCGGCCACCGTTGTGGGCGCCAGGTCGGGCGCAGCAGACTCAACGGCACTGGGGAGTGGGGACATGGCGACCTCGCTTTCAACTTAGGGATGCTGGCCTGGACTGTAGTCACCCCCTGGGCTTCCGGGGGGCCAGTCACTGGCCAGCAGCGCCTCGAAGCGGCTCCGCCAGCCGGCCACCAGTCGCTCGAACAGCTCCTGGCCCAGCTCGCCGCTGGCCTCACCCGGATCGCCGATCACGCCGGACCGGCTCAGATCACGGCTGAGCCAGGCGGAAGGGGCGGCCCCTTCCAGGCTCCAGCCCGTGGGAGGCGCCTGGGACGGCAGACCATCAGCAGGCGGCAGCGGCCCCACCAGGGAGGGGGCCAGATGCAGCATCAGGCTGGTTTCGGCCAGGGCGGCATGCAGCCCCTGGGACCGTTCCGGCTCCGGGATCAGGTCAGCGATGCCTTCCGGCCCGCTCCAGAGGAAGCAGGGCAACACCGCCAGGGCCGGATGGGCGGCCCGCAGCTGCCGGGCCGCCACCTGCAGCAGGGCGATCTGACCGCCATGGCCGTTGAACAGCACCAGCCGGCGGAAGCCCGCCGCCGCCAGATCGCGGCCCACGGCCTGGACCATGGCGATCAGGGTTTCCGCATCGAGGCTGAGGGTGCCGGCAAAGCCCTGATGCTCCGGCGAGAAGCCGATCGCCTGCACCGGTAACCGCCACAGGGGCCAGGCGGGCTCGTCAGGGCCTTGACGGGCCCAACCCTCCAGCACCGCCTCCAGCACCTTCTCGGCAAAGAGGGCATCGGTGCCCAGAGGCAAATGGGGGCCGTGCTGCTCGATCGCACCGAAGGGCCAGACCACGGTGCTGCCGGGTCGGGATGCCGCTGCCTGCAGGGCCGGCCAGCTCAGTCGCTCCAGGCGTCGCTCCATGGGATAGAGGCAGGGTGCCTACAGTGTGTGGCTCCCGCAAGCACTGTGGACATGGCCGGAACCGGCAGCCCCTCGCCGCGCACGCCCTCCCAGCGCCCCGTTCCGCCGGGAGCGTCCAGGCCCCAGGCAGGCGCACCAGTGCGCAAGCTGCCCCAGGTGTTGATGCTCAAGAAGGAGGAGCAAGCCGCCCCTGACGCTGTTGCGCAGGACGCTGCTGCTCCACTGGCGCCGCCGGTCCGGAACGACGCCACCACGGCCCAGCCTCAGGCGGCCCCAACGCAGCAGCGGCCCGCCCGCAGCGACGATGACCTGTTCGGCATGGGAGAGCTCGAGGGGCTCACCATGGCCGATCTGCTGGGGCCCGACTCCAGCCAGCGCCGCCGCCCGAGCGGCGGGTCCGGGTCTGCCCGCTCCATCGGCCAGGGACGACCCGGTTCCGATGCCAGTGGTGATCGGCCCACTCAGCCCAGCCGCACGGTTGACGATTTCGATTTCGACGAGGAGGCCTTCCTCGCGGCCCTCGACGAGAACGAGCCGGTCGGGACGACCGGTGAAGTGGTGCGTGGCGTGGTCATCGCTCTGGAGAGCGATGGGGTGTATGTGGACATTGGCGGCAAGGCCCCGGGCTTCATGCCGAAGAACGAATGCGGCCTCGGGGTGATCACCAACCTCAAGGAACGCTTCCCCAAGGGGGCTGAGGTCGAAGTGCTGGTCACCCGCGAGCAGAATGCCGACGGCATGGTGACCGTGAGTGCCCGCGCCCTCGCCCTGCGCCAGAGCTGGGACAAGGTGCGCCAGCTGGAGAAGGATGGCCAGGTGGTGCAGGTGAAGGTGAACGGCTTCAACCGTGGTGGCGTCACCTGCGACCTGGAGGGCCTGCGGGGCTTCATTCCCCGCTCCCAGCTCAACGAAGGCGAGAACCACGAGGCCCTGGTGGGCAAGACCATCGGCGCCGCGTTCCTGGAGGTCAACCCCGAGACCCGCAAGCTGGTGCTTTCCGAGAAGAAGGCCGCTTCCGCCGCGAGGTTCGCCGCCCTGGAGATCGGCCAGCTGGTGGAGGGTCAGGTCGTGGCGGTGAAGCCCTATGGCCTGTTCGTCGACCTCGGTGGCGTCAGCGGCCTGCTGCACCACTCCTCCATCACCGGTGGCCAGATGCGCGACCTGCGCGAGGTGTTCGATCAGGGCGACCGGGTGAAGGCCCTGATCACAGACCTGGATCCGGGCCGCGGACGGATCGCCCTGAACACCGCCCTGCTGGAGGGCCAGCCCGGTGAGCTGCTGATTGAAAAGGAGAAAGTGATGGCCGAGGCCACCGACCGCGCCAATCGGGCGCGATCCGTGCTGCGCCAGCAGGAGCAGAACGCCGGATGAGCGGATCGACCGCCTCTGCCCAGCCCGCGGCACCGATCGAGACCGCCCGATCCGCCCCGGACTGGGAGCTCGACTTTTATTCCCGCCCGATCCTCGAAGCCGACGGCAAGAAACGCTGGGAGCTGCTGATCTGTGCCACGCCTGAAGCGACCGACACCGGTCTGCCCTTCCGCTGGCATCGCACCTGTCCGTCCAACAGCGTGAACTCGATCTGGCTGAAACAGGCCATCGAAGAGGCTCTGGCCGAGGCCACCGACCAAGGTCTGGATCCACCACGTCGGCTGCGCTGCTGGCGAGCCTCGATGCGCACGATGGTGCAGCGGGCTGCTGAGGGCCTGGGGGTGGAACTGGTGCCGAGCCGCCGCTGTTACGCCCTGGTGGAGTGGCTGCAGGAGCGTCAGGCCATCGTGTATCCCGCCGAGGAGGGCTACATGGCTGGCCCCCTGGCACCCCCGCCGGCACCGATCCAGCCGGTGGCCATTCCCCTGCCGGAAGCGGCCCGTGGCGACAGCTGGAGCTGGGCCAGCCTGCCGGCAGCAGCCATCGCTGATGCTGCGGGCTGGGACATCGACTTCGCCGGGCTGATCCGCCGCCCCGACAACCTGGCTGACGACACCCCGATTCCCGGTGTGCGTCTGTTCAGCCGCCACCGCTCCCTGGCCCTGGCCGCCTGGTTCGCCGGGCTGGAGCCGGTCAGACTGGAGATCAGCGGCGATCAGCTGGTGCTGGAGGCGGGCCTCGAGGATCGCTGGTTGCTGGCCCGGCTGCCAGCCGAGGAAGCCAGGGCGTCTGCCGCCGCTTTCGCCGCCGCCCGTGCACAAGCGGGGGGGCTGCAGTTCCTGGCCGTTCAGAGCAGCGAGACCGAACCGCGCTTTCAGGGCTTCTGGCTGCTGCGGGATCTGCCGGACGCCTGAGGCGTCGCTTCGCCATGGCCGAACACGTTCCGCCCCCGTTTCAGCGCCCCGATGCGGGCTTCAACGACCTGGCCGGCTGGACCTGGGTGGGCTGTTACGGCGGCTACTACCTGCAGGCCGATCTGCTCGACGGCTTTGAGCACGGCTTCTTCACCCGGCAGTGGCAGGGCCGCGGCCCCGAGGTTCTGGCCGGCTATCTGAGCGCCGGTGTCAGCATCCATCGGACCCGCCAGGTGCATGGGGCGGAGGTGGTCGCCGCCTCCGCGGCGAGGACGGATCCCTGGCCGGATGCCGATGGCCTCTGCAGCGATGCGGGTGGCCAGAGCCTCTGGGTCTGCGGCGCCGATTGCACACCGGTGTTGCTGGCCGATCCAGGCAGCGGCC
>NZ_JAYGIC010000159.1:0-10688 GCF_034931105.1 Synechococcus sp. CCY9201
GCAGGGTGTAGGTCTCGCCGGGGGCGCCGAACATCACCTCCTGATGGGCCACCAGGCCCGGCAGGCGGATCGAATGCAGCCGCAGCCCGCTCTCCCGCAGACCACCGCGGCAGCCCGCCAGGCTTTCGTGCTCCTCCACCTGGGCCGGATTGAAGGCCTTGCCCAGATCCTCCATCAGTTCGGCGGTCTTGATGCAGGTGCCGCTGGGAGCATCGGCCTTGCGGTTGTGGTGCAGCTCGGTGAGCTCGGCGAAGTCGTAGAAGCGGGCGGCGGCGGCGGCGGCCTGCTGCAGCAGCACCATGCCCACCGAGAAGTTGGGGATCACCGCTCCCCCCACCGACGCCTTCTCACTGAAGCTGGCCAGATCCGCCAGCTGCTGCGGGCTCAGCCCCGTGGTGCCGATCACCGGATGCACCCCGTAGGCGATCGCGGCGCGGGTGTGCTCGTACACAACCGACGGATGGGTGAAATCCACCAGCACGGCACCGCCGCCGGGGCCGGCATTGCGCACGCTCTGGCTCACCTGGCAGAGGGTGCCCTCGAGATCGGCGGTGATCGCCAGCTCCAGCTCCTCCAGCCCCAGCTCAAGCCCGACGTCGACACCTTCCTTGCCGGGGGTGGTGTCGATCGCGCCGACCAGGGCGCAATCCGGTGCCGCCAGCACGGCCCGCACCACCTCGGCGCCCATGCGGCCCAGGGCACCGGCCACCACCACCGGGATCGGAGCAGCGGCGGGGGTGGCGGAAGGCATGGCTGGGGGAACGGGAGCGCTCGTCATGGCGATCGGCGGAACCAGGCGAGCCTATGCGGGCTTCCGAACCGGCCATTACGCCGGCAAGGGCCGATCCGCAAGCCCTGTAACGCCTTGAAAGAAGGGCTCGCGAGAGTGCACGGCCCTTCGTAGGCTCCTTCACATTGCTCAATCCGCCCGCATGTTCACGCAGGTCCGCTCCGCCAACCGCCGGGTCAGCCCTGCCAGCCGTGAGGGCCGCGCCGTGATGAAGGCGGTGTATGTGGTGCTGGAGCCCCAGTACCAGAACGCCCTCACCACCGCTGCCAACAGCCTCAACGACCAGAACGGTCCCCTGGCGATCGAACTGAGCGGCTACCTGATCGAAGAACTGCGCGATCCGCAGAACTACGCCGATTTCTGCGCCGATGTGGCCGATGCGGATGTGTTCATCGCCTCGCTGATCTTCATCGAAGACCTGGCCCAGAAGGTGGTGGAGGCGGTGGCGCCCCACCGCGACCGGCTCAAGGCCGCCGTGGTGTTCCCCTCCATGCCGGAGGTGATGCGTCTCAACAAGCTGGGCACCTTCTCGATGGCACAGCTGGGCCAGAGCAAGAGCGCCATCGCCAGCTTCATGAAGAAGCGGAAGGAGGCCAACAGCGCCGGCTTCCAGGACGCGATGTTGAAGCTGCTCAACACCCTGCCCACGGTTCTCAAGTACCTGCCGGTGGAGAAGGCGCAGGATGCCCGCTCCTTCATGCTCAGCTTCCAGTACTGGCTGGGCGGCACGCCAGACAACCTGCGCAACTTCCTGTTGATGCTGGCCGATAAGTACGTCTTCCCCCGCAGCGGCCATGACCGGCCGGAGCTGCAGGTGGCCGAGCCCGTGGTTTTCCCCGACCTGGGCATCTGGCATCCCCTGGCTCCGGGGATGTTTGAAGATCTGAAGGAATACCTCAACTGGAACACCAGCCGATCCGACCTCTCCGACCAGGCCCGCCAGGGCCCGGTGATCGGCCTGGTGCTGCAGCGCAGCCACATCGTGACCGGCGATGAGGCCCACTACGTGGCCGTGATCCAGGAACTGGAATACCGCGGCGCCACCGTGATCCCGGTGTTCTGTGGCGGGCTCGATTTCACCAAACCGGTGAATGCCTTCTTCTACGACCCGCTCAACCCCGACCAACCGCTGGTGGATGGGGTGGTGAGCCTCACCGGCTTCGCCCTGGTCGGTGGCCCCGCCCGGCAGGATCACCCCAGGGCGATCGAGGTGCTCAAGACCCTCAACCGCCCCTACATGGTGGCGCTGCCGCTGGTGTTCCAGACCACCCAGGAATGGGAGGAGAGCGACCTGGGGCTGCACCCGGTGCAGGTGGCCCTGCAGATCGCCATCCCCGAGCTGGATGGGGCGATCGAGCCGATCGTGCTGAGCGGCCGCGACGATGCCACCGGCAAGGCCCACACCCTGCAGGACCGGGTCGAGGCGATTGCCGAGCGGGCGATCCGCTGGGCGTCGCTGCGGATCAAGCCCCGCAGCGACAAGAAGCTGGCAATCACCGTGTTCAGCTTCCCTCCCGATAAGGGCAATGTGGGCACCGCCGCCTACCTGGATGTGTTCGGCTCGATCCACCGGGTGCTGGAGGAGATGAAGCGCAAGGGCTACGACGTGCAGGGCGTGCCCCACACCCCCAAGGCACTGATGGAGGCGGTGATCAACGATCCCGAGGCCCTGCAGGGGGCACCGGAACTGGCGATCGCCCACCGCATGAGCGTGGAGGAATACGAGCGGCTCACCCCCTATTCCCAGAGGCTGGAGGAGAACTGGGGCAAGCCCCCCGGCAACCTCAATTCCGACGGCACCAACCTGCTGATCTACGGCCGCCACTTCGGAAATGTGTTCGTGGGGGTGCAGCCCACCTTCGGCTACGAGGGCGACCCGATGCGGCTGCTCTATTCCCGCAGCGCCAGTCCGCATCACGGCTTCGCGGCCTATTACACCTATCTCGAGAAGGTGTGGGGCGCCGATGCGGTGCTGCACTTCGGCACCCACGGCTCGCTGGAGTTCATGCCCGGCAAGCAGATGGGCATGAGCGAGATGTGCTATCCGGATTCCCTGATCGGCGCCCTGCCGAATCTGTACTACTACGCCGCCAATAACCCGTCCGAAGCCACGATCGCCAAGCGACGCGGCTATGCCGCCACGATCAGCTACCTCACCCCCCCGGCCGAAAATGCCGGTCTCTACAAGGGGCTGAAGGAGCTGGGCGAGCTGGTGGGCTCCTACCAGCAGTTGCGCGAAAGCTCCAGAGGTGTGCAGATCGTCAACGCGATCGTGGAAACGGCGCGCCAGTGCAACCTTGATAAGGATGTGACCCTGCCGGAGGGGGAAGCCGCCGAGCTGAATCTGGATGGCCGCGATGCCGTGGTGGGGGCGGTGTACCGCCAGCTGATGGAGATCGAGAGCCGGCTGCTGCCCTGCGGCCTGCACACGATCGGTAAGCCCCCCACCGCCGAAGAAGCGATCGCCACCCTGGTGAACATCGCCGCCCTGGAGCGGGAAGAGGAGGGCATCCGCTCCCTGCCGGCCCTGCTGGCCCAGAGCCTGGGGCGCACGATCGAAGCGGTGTATCGCGGCAACGATGAGGGGGTACTGGCCGATGTGGAGCTCAACCGCCGTATTACCGAAACCAGCCGCCTGGCAGTGGGGGCGATGGTGCGGGAGGTGACGGGCCGCGATGGCCGGGTGACGCTGCGGCGCAACTTCGGCTGGCTGGTGAGCCTGCTGGAGCGGATCGGCTTCAAGCTGCCCAGCCCCTGGCTGCGGGCCTGCTGCGCTGCGGGCTTTGTGAGCGTGGATGCGGGCGAACTCGACAAACTGTTCGCCTACCTGCGCTTCTGCCTCGAGCAGATCTGCGCCGATATGGAAATGGAGAGCCTGCTCAAGGCCCTCGATGGCGAATACGTGATTCCAGGGCCGGGCGGCGATCCAATCCGCAACCCGGGGGTGCTGCCCAGCGGCAAGAACATCCACGCCCTCGATCCCCAGGCGATCCCCACCCGCGCCGCCATCGCCGCCGCCAAGGTGGTGGTGGATCGGCTGATCGAGCGCCAGAAGGCTGAGCAAGGCGCCTGGCCCGAAACCATCGCCTGCGTGCTCTGGGGCACGGACAACATCAAGACCTACGGTGAATCCCTGGCCCAGATCCTCTGGTTCATCGGTGTGCGGCCGGTGCCCGATTCCCTGGGCCGCGTCAACAAGCTGGAGCTGATTCCGCTTGCAGAGCTGGGCCGTCCGCGGATCGATGTGGTGGTGAACTGCAGCGGTGTGTTCCGCGATCTGTTCATCAACCAGATGGGCCTGATCGATCAGGGCGTCAAGATGGCCGCCGAAGCGGACGAACCGCTGGAGAGCAACTTCGTGCGCAAGCACGCCCAGGAGCAGGCGGCCGCCAATGGCATCAGCCTGCGCGATGCCGCCACCCGCGTGTTCTCCAATGCCAGCGGCAGCTACTCGTCGAATGTGAACCTGGCGGTGGAGAACAGCACCTGGGAGGAGGAAGGGGAGCTGCAGGAGATGTATCTGAGCCGCAAGACCTTCGCCTTCAATGCCGACAATCCCGGCGAGATGAACCAGAAGCGGGAGGTGTTCGAATCAGCGATGAAAACCGCTGACGTGACCTTCCAGAACCTCGATTCCGCTGAAATCTCGCTCACCGATGTGAGCCACTACTTCGATTCCGATCCCACCAAGCTGATCCAGGGCCTGCGCGACGATGGCAAGGCACCGGCGAGCTACATCGCCGATACCACCACCGCCAACGCCCAGGTGCGCTCTTTGAGTGAAACGATCCGCCTCGATTCCCGCACCAAGCTGCTCAACCCCAAGTGGTATGAAGGCATGCTCAATTCCGGTTATGAGGGCGTGCGAGAGGTGGCCAAACGGCTTAACTTCACGCTTGGCTGGAGCGCCACCAGCGGCTCGGTGGATAATTTCGTCTATGAGGAAGCCAACGACACCTTCATCAACGATCCCGAGATGCGCAAGCGGCTGATGGACCTCAACCCCCACAGCTTCCGCCGCATCGTGGGCACCCTGCTGGAGGTGAATGGCCGCGGCTACTGGGAAACCAGCGATGAGAACATCGCCCAGCTGCAGGAGATCTACCAGGAGATCGAAGATCGGATTGAAGGCGTTACGCCCCAAGGCTGAACCTTCAGAAGCCAAACCGCAAAACTCAGGCTGAAGACCTAATTGAGCAGATAACCCACACCACGGATGGTCTGAATGAGCGGCTCCAGATCGGGCCGCTCAATTTTTTTACGCAAATAGCGGATATACACTTCCAGAATATTGGCATCACCAAAGAAGTTCTCCCCCCACACCGCCTCAAGGATGCGCTGCCGCTCCTGCACCTGGCCGGCGTGACGCAAGAGAAACAGCAACAGGTCGTATTCCTTCACCGATAATCTGATTGCCGACCCGGCACGCTGCACCTCACGGGTTTCGGTATTCAAGGTGAGATCCTTGTGGCTTAGCAGATCACCAGCAGCATCCACGTGACCCATGCCGGAGCGTCGCTGCCACACCCGCAAGCGAGCCAGCAATTCCTCAATGGCATAGGGACGGCTGATAACATCATCAGCACCAGAATCGAGGAGAGCCACACGATCAGAGAAGTCACTGGAGTCGCATAGCACCAGCAGTGGAGTCACTGATCCGCTATCACGAAGCCTGGAGCACAGCTCAGAAGCATCGGACAGGTGAAGAGCGGCATCAATCAGGGCCGCCATCGGGCTCTGCTCCTGCATCCGAATCAACACATCTTCACTAGAGTCACAAACAATGATGCGATAACCAACCGCATCACAGGTTTTCGCCAGACGTTGAGCTTCGAGACCACACGCCTTTAACACAAGAAGAGGTCGATCGGGAACCACCGAAGGAAGAATGGACAAGGCGATCGATCGGACGGCTTCGGTTCAGCCACTCTCAAAGTACGATACCTCCCAATGGACATTCAGTCTGCACATGAAAATGCCGCCCCCGGAGAGGAGGCGGCATGAACGGCCTAGCTGACGAATCAGCTAAGGAACAGGTAGAGAATCAAGTCAACCCATCACGCCAGGATCGTCGTAGACGTAGTGGGTGGCGCCACTATCATCAAGAGATACATCAGAGTGAAGCGGATCATGCTGAGACAGATCATGACTGTCATCCGAAGAATCATGCAGACTCGAATCAGCCAAACCTGAGTCCATCCCACCACTGGCTGGATCATCGAGAAGGGAATCCTGCGTCGTATCAAGAATGGGATCAACCAATGTGATGTCATGCTGGTATTCAGCAAGATCGTCATCCGTAACGGGCTGATCATCCAAGAGCTGAGTGACCAGACTCGATACATCAGCCACTTCATCCTGAACAATAGCATCGTCTCCGATGACAACATCATCAGCTGTGACGGAAGAATCAAGAGAACCTGAGGATGAAGAATCAGCAAGAAGCTGAGACGGATCAGCCAGAATATCATCAATCAGAGTATCCAAAGGCACAAGATTGACATCGTCGTAAATCGAGTCAACGGCACCGTCATCAACAGCGGATTCAGTTCCAGTGTCAACCGTGCCATCGATAGCATCACTCAAGGAGTCTAAAGACGGCTGGTCAACAAGATCACTGGAGCTATCAGCAGGGTCTAAGGTGTCGAGTGAATCAGAGGCATCATCAACCACCGGGGAATCGGGATCGGCAGAAAGGGTGCTTGATGCAGCCAGCTGATCTACGAACGACGGAGGCAGACTGGCCAACGCCTCCTGGAACTCCTCAGCACTGATCACCGAATCTTCGTTAGCAGCAGTGAGAAGCTGATCAAAGACCGCCATATCACTCAATTCCAAGGAGCCATTGCTATAAGCATCGAGCAGACCTGAGAGCGTATCCAAAGCCTCGGATGAAAGATTGCCAGAGGCAACAGATTCAAGCACCTCAGCATAGGATCCCTGTGTCAGTTGCTGCACATTGCTAATGGCAGCAAGCGCATCATCTTCAGGGGCGAGACTATCGATACTATGTTGCAAAGCATTCTGACTAGCAACCATAAAGTTGATGACCTCTGGGGTCATAACGTCTGCAAGGCCCAGCTCATTGCCGATTGTGGTAAGCAAGGAGGAATTGCTGAAGTCTGCCCCCGTAGCAGCTGTGCTATCACTGTCGCTGAGATCAGCGTCTAGACTCGATGTAACTAAGGACGTGCTGATCGCAGAGAATACCGGATAAGAAGCATGCGCTTCATCGGTTCCCAACTTGATCGCAGCCAGCTCCGAAAGCTGAACCGCAAGGGTCATCACAGCGGAGTTCTGGAGCAACACCTGCGAGGTACTGGCGATCGGGTTGAGGCTGGAAAGGCTCGTTCCAGGTGTGAAGCCAAGTCCATCAACAAGAGCTGAATTAGCTTCATCGAGACTATAGCCATCTTCAAGGAGCGTCTGCAGCAGGGAAGTCAGAGGGCTGACAACTGAGGAGCCAACTGATCCATAGAGATTGATATCGTAACTAAGGCCCGTATCAATATCAATACCACCGTTCATCACAAGCCTAGCCTCACCCAAGGTGAATTGACCATCACCATTAACATCCAACTTGGCAATATCAATGACGTAATCAATGTGGCCATATTGATTTGAAACTCCAATCAACTCATCCTCCTGTATTACCCCGTCTCGGTTGATATCCATGTAGACGGTTGCACCAACAATCACGCCATCAATTGTTGCCGTTGAAGAGGCAATAGCAATCCCGTTCGGCAATGATGTGGTGCCAGTGTTACCTGCATCCGAAAGAACTTTGTTATTCGATAGCTGGATCGTAAAGACATCTGCAGCAGTAGCATCACTATAGCCAACAGTCACAGTGTACTCACGTACCGTGGTGCTGCCACTGCCGCTGACAATGCTTGCGGTAGAGACTTGGACCTGTGAAATGTTAGCAGCCTGAATCACAATCGTATCAAGGCCAGCCTCAAAGTCAGTGATCAGATCAGTACCGGAACCTCCCTCTCCCTTCAAGAACAGGAATCGATCTGCTCCGGTACCACCAGTGAGTTGATCCGCACCACGGCCACCGGCAAGAATATCGCTACCTGTCCCACCCAAGAGAAGATCATCGCCACGCAAACCCAGCAATACATCGTTACCATCTCCCCCGGAAATTAAATCACCTTGGCGAGCAGTGATGTTGATATTGTCAATAAAGACATATTCACCGTTATCCATTGCTCCATCAGACTCCAAACGTATTTGAAGGGTTGAGCCGGAAAGATACTGACTAATATCCGTTGTAAATGTACCCGTTCCTTGATCGTTACCATCGAGCTCACGCAACTCAGTCCAGCTACTCCCATTACTACTGATATAGACACGGGTGTCCTCACTTGATGCGTCAGTATTTACTTCCCAATCAAAGCTTAGGGTTGCCAAGTTATAGCCTGCAGGGATTGCGATATTTCCACTAGTAAGCGTAGCAGCATCAGAATTATCATTGCTTCTGCCCTTAAACTCGAGCTTACCACTAGCGTTAATAAAGAGGTCGCCACCAGTGGCACCGCCGCTATCATTACTCTCCGACCAGGCAATTGGCCAATTATCACCTGCGACCGGCGAGCTAGGCGGTGCATAGCTTTGACCAGTAAAAGACTCGGTGATGCTAAGTGGAGTTAAAGTTGAATCAGCATCTCGACCAATCAGAAGTTCGTTTCGATAAGTACCGACAAGTGAGTTACTACCCGCTTGAGAGCGGTCAAGAACGACGTTAGCAGTATTCGAATCTGTTCCAGTAGTGTTAGCATAAGTAAAGCTACCGCCGTTAGAATCATTAGCATTTGCCTCGGTAAACGTAATGGTTCCGCCACTTAATACAGCAGAACCACCAGCAGCGTCTGAAACAGCGGTAACCACTTCGGAGCCATCGCCACCCGTATCGTTGGCAAGCAAGGCCCAGGTTGGAATAGCGATTGCATCAAGACCTGCAACTGCAGATTGGTTGGTGAGAATCAAGTCATCACGGACAATCAAGCTGTTACTATCTGGATTAATGGTGATCGTCAAGGAAGCCGAGCTCGAATCTCCATCATTGTCAACAAGAGTATATGTGACTACTTCATCAAAAGCATTATTAATGGCTGAAGATTCGGGTGAGACATAAACATAGCTACCGGATGCCATGCCTACAACAAGCTTCCCACCAGCGCTTGTATTAACTGACCATTGATTAGAAGCTGTATCAAAAGTACCGTTATTGGTACCATCAACACTGGAAGTGTCAGTAGCCAAGTCGTAAGAATACTTTGTCCCATTGACAGTGATATCAGCAATGAAGCCACCATCGGCACCCAAGCCAGTAATCACATTGCCACTGGCTGTAGTTACAGCAACACCCAGCAAAGAACTGCTAAATGTATTTACTGTGTCCTGCAGAACTGCGTCAAGTTCATTCAAGTCTGTAACGACAATCGAGTCTGTATCAGTACCCGTTAATCCATTGTAGGCAATTGGATCAAGTGTCTCAGCAGTGGCGCCGCTTCCGACCCCAATCGCAAAGGCATTAATATCATTTGCGGCCAGAAAGTCTTGCCAGTCAGCCATCTCTGACGCCGAGATTCCATCATTGCTATTAGTATTTGTCGTTGAGAACACGACGTTTCCATCGGCATCCACGACAGGCGTATCGCCCGATGTCAAGCCACTGGTATTGGGTACACCATCAGAGAAGAAGTAAAGCACATTCTGTGCATTCGCAATCCGATCCTGACTTCCATCTACAAAGTTATTCCACGCCATATTGAGAGGGGCATCATAATTTGTATTTCCACCAGCTGTTAGCCCCTTAATAGCCGCCTTTGCATCATCAGCCGATCCCCAATCCACTAAGGTGGAGGCAGAACTACTAAACACAATCACACTCACCTTGGTTTCGCCAAGGGCTTCGTACTGTTCAAGGAGCTCAACAGCTGAATTAATTTGAAGCTGCATACGCGACATGTCTCCAACTCCAGAAGAGTCGTTCATACTTCCGGAGACATCAATAACAATCTGGAGATTCGTATTGGTTGAATTATCAGTTTTGAAGTCTACAGAAATATCACCAGCGACCGGAATATCATCAACTACCTGAATATCGAACGAGGTAGTTCTGTAGTCGCCGTCAATGTCACTCACGGTCACCGATAGACTCTCGACGATGTTGTTCTCACCACCACCTGTCGAATGGGTCAGAGTATTATCATCAAGGGTATAACTGTAGTTAAACGTACCTCCAACTAGTTCACCGGTGGTGGCATCCGTATCAGCACTGAAACCCGTAATCGTCAGCGTGCCGTAAGCAGCTGTCGTCACCTCTGTACCGTCACCGACATAAACACCATTGGCAACTAACGCCGTCGTTCCAATGGTCACATCATCAGCGCCATCGACTGCAGTAAAAGAGAAAGATCCAGTTTTCGTCAACGCACCGAGATTCGGCGTTGTACCATCAAGGAGATCGTCCTCGTCAACGATTACTTCAGGGCCGTTTCCATCAAGGCCTGTGATCGTGACGAAATGGTCAACAGAACTCGTATCCAAGGCTTCATAGTTGCCACCAGAAGTCGTAGCAATTGCTACTTGATCTGTGTTTGATTCAACCACAGAACTGATACTTCCGCTAGTCTGCCCCACCTCAATCGTAATTGTCTGGCCATTATCCAAGTCGATTAACAGGTCACTGCCCGTAACCTCATTGTCGACTTGTGCCGTGATCGTCGCCTGACCAGTTTCCTCGTCTACCATCACAAGATTCAGGCTCACCGCCGTGATGTCGGTCGTGTCTTCCACAACGACCTGCGCCGTCGCTGTCGTATCCAGCGATTCGTATTCCGCTCCGCCCGTATAGCTGCTGATGCTGACCGTATTGGTCTCGCCATCC
>NZ_JAYGIC010000159.1:10788-40800 GCF_034931105.1 Synechococcus sp. CCY9201
CACCAGCGGCTCATCCGTCGGCGCATTGTCGATCGTCGCACTGATCGTCGCCGTTCCACTTCCCTCATCCACCGTCACATCACCCAGGCTCACCGCCGTGATGTCGGTCGTGTCTTCCACAACGACCTGCGCCGTCGCTGTCGTATCCAGCGATTCGTATTCCGCTCCGCCCGTATAGCTGCTGATGCTGACCGTATTGGTCTCGCCATCCACATACGGATCATCGCCCTGCACCACAAACTCGCTGGATGTCGCTGTCGTCTCCCCGACTGCAAACGTGATCGTCGCGCCATTATCCAGCGTCAACACCAGCGGCTCATCCGTCGGCGCATTGTCGATCGTCGCACTGATCGTCGCCGTTCCACTTCCCTCATCCACCGTCACATCACCCAGGCTCACCGCCGTGATGTCGGTCGTGTCTTCCACAACGACCGTGGCCGTGTCATCTGTGTTCAGATCATCAAATCCACCACCTGTCGATCCAATGATCGACACCACAATCTCTTCAGAATCAATAAACGGATCATCACTGGGAGCATCAAAGGGATCCGAAGTTCCGGTCGTTTCTCCGACTGGAATCGTGATCGTCACACCATTGTCCAGGCTGATCACCAGATCAGTTCCAACCACTGGACTATCAACAGTGGCAGTAATCGTGGCGCTGCCACCCTCATCAACCGTCACATCTCCAAGGGTGACCGTGCCTGTAACAGGCGGAATGGGAGGCTCAGGTGTCGGCCCAGGAGTGGGCAGGGGCGTAGGCGTTGGGAAAGGGGTGGGCTCAGGAGCAGGTGCTGGAGTCGGTGCCGGATCCGGAGTGGGACCCGGTGCCGGCAGAGGAGGGGTGGGTGTGGGTTGAGGGGTCGGTGTAGGGGCCGGCTCAGGCGTGGGAGTTGGGGTGGGCTCAGGCGTCGGCGAGGGCGACGGTTCTGGAGATGGAGAGGGCGTGGTCTCTGGATTGTCAAACGCCGTGAGGGTGGGGGTCCCTGTAGAGGTGTCGACAGACGCAAGATTCGCGAGGGCAGGGCTCGACCCAACCAAACGAGTGCTTGTGGATGGAGAGGCTCCGCCGCCGCCTAGGGAGGGCAGGCCCCCGCTGCCACCACCTGCAGGGATGAACGGACCATCGCTGGAAGAACCACCAACAGGGAATGTTGTGCCAACATCACCCGGCGACGGCTGGTCAACCTGCTCCGTGAAGTTGTCGAAACTCTGGGTGGGGAGGGAAGAGGCACCGGAATCGGGATCGATCCAACCACTTTCCTGGTAGTTCGGATCAAAGGCGACGGATGCGGCCGCCTGCCGTTGGATCTCCTCAGACTGATTCGCCACCGAATCTGCACCAGCCGACTCAGTGGTTTCAACCGGATTGGATCCAGTGATGTCGTCAGCCATGGGGGGTCTGGGCAGGGGGTCACGCTCACCAGAGCAGGACCGATCGGATCCCACTGGTGCTTGATGCCTTTACCGTAGATGAGCTGACCACAAGCCAACAGGCCGGCTTCCCGTGATTCCGGGGATGCTGGAAGCATCTGAGCGATAGATTTCGGCGACGCAGCCAAGATCCCAGTCGCCGCAAGGGATCTGAAGAGCTGAGAGGAAGCTGAGAATCAAGCAGAATGCCGACGTTACAAAGACATCAACCTGTGGAAAACAAACGAACTCAGCAATCGAAACTCTGAATTTCCTGAACCTCTGAAGAAGCCTGCTCCAGCAAAGGCTGCTGGGTCTGCGACATGTCGAGCAACGCCTGTACATGCCCGTCCAAAGCTCCGAGCACGGCGGCGCCATCGGCATTGCCAAGGTCGTCGTACACGATGGCATCATGATCAGCCAGTCCCTGATCATGAAGCGTGTCGGCCAGCGCGTTCAGAAGATCCTGCTGAATCTCATGGTATTGCTCAAGCGGCAGGCCTTGATCCTCAAGATAGGTACTCACTGTCTGGTCGAGGCCATAGGCCAGCTCAGCCGTTCCCAGGCGAGGAGCCGAATCCATCGACTCCGCAGGATCAGGATCGATCCGGCCGAGTCCATCGAGATAAACGGCCACCAGATCATCGAGAGCAAGATCACCTGCTCGGCCGCCAGTAGGAAAGTTCTCGCCAAGGAGCGAGACAGTCTGCTCGGCAGACATCAATCGACACACGGTGAAGACACCGACCCTAAGGGCACCATGAACGCTGAGGCAATGCAGCAAGGCTTGAATCCGATCACGATCGGCGTCTCCATCGCCAGATCAACCGTGGAGATCGCCCTGCAGAGCCGAAAACAGCAGATGCCGCAGCAAGTTTGGTACAAGCTGAAAGGATGCTGAGAAACAGACTCAGCGAGACTCTCGCAGGGCCGAATTCAAGGTGCGGGTGAATGGCTGGAAGAGGTAGCGAAGGACACTGCGCTTGGGTCCCTCAATATCAGCAACGACAGGCATACCAACCTGTATCGGAAACTTCTTGTCGCCGGAGCCAACGTACTGCTGATCCAAGGAGATCCTAGTCTCATAGTAGTACTGCCGATCGTCAGGATCTTGAACCGTAGAGGGGGAGATATTCAGGACCTTCCCTGAAACTGATCCATAAATACTGGAGTCAAACGGCTTCAGCTTCACGCTCACGGTCTGCCCCTTGCTCACAAAACCGATATCTGTCGATCGCACCCGGGCTTCAACAATCTTGGGGGAGTTGGTGGGGACCAACGACAACACCACGGATCCAGGAGCAATAACGCCACCAGTCGTCTTGAAACGGAGATCATTAACCTCTCCACTGATCGGAGCCCGGATTTTGGTACGGTCCAGCTGGTTACGCAGCTTCTTGATATTCTGCGACACGACTGCTTCCTCGTTCACCAAGGCAGCAATCTGGCTGCGCTCCTCAAAGCGGATCCCGGAGTTGAGGCTGCGTAGCTCCGCTTCAGCCTGAAGCAACAGCTTGGTGGCTTGAGCGCGGGTACCCAGCAACGAAGCCATCTTGGTCTGAGACTCGGCCACCTGCTTGTCAACCTGTAACAAATTGAGCCGGGATGCCGCACCGGAAGCCACAAGGTTGGCATACATCTGCCGCTGCTCCTTAAGCAAATTCTGCTCAACCCGATAGCGCTGAATCTGAGCGTCAAGACCCTTCAGCTCTTCTCGCTTCTCATTGATCTTTTCATTCACCTGCCGAATCTGGTCCGTACGGTTTTCAATCCGGCTATCTAGCAAGTCACTTTGCGCCTTGGAGACTTTGTCACTCGCACTTTGACTTAAAGATCCGCTCTCTCCACGGATCGCCGCCTGAAATTGACGCTGCTGCAGCATCAGATTGCGAAGTTGCTGTTCGATAGCTCGGTATTCGCTTTCGACAAGATTGGGACGCAACTGCAACATCACCTGTCCTTGGCTCACCATATCGCCGTCGCGAACATCAACCCTCTCGACAATGCCGCCCTCAAGGTGCTGCACAACAGACACTTCACCCTCCGGAATCACCTCACCCGAAGCGCTCACAACCTGGGTGATCGGCGTCAGTGCCGCCCAGGGGAAAAAAATCAGAACAGCGGCACCAAGACCATACAGCGCATAGCGCAAATAGCGGTTATCAGGTTTTTCCTCCAGTTCGAGGGCCTGACTGAGGCGATGGCGTCCCACCAGTGTGATGGCATCCGGCGTGTCACTGCCGAGCAACGGCGACGCAAGCCCTCGGTCGGGAGGAAGGCTCAAGGAAGACTCTGGGATCGCCGGCAAGTTGGTCATGGGAAGAAAGAAAGCGAGTGGATCTGGAGGACCTGATGACGTGTCAACAGGACTCAGGATGCAGGTTGTGGCTGCTTCATCTGCGATCGCAGCTCATCAGCTGTGCCCTGGAAGACCGTGACCCCCTTATCGAGAATGCAGAGGCGATCGGCCCGCTCCAGCAAGAGTTTGTTATCAGTAGCCAGAATGACGCTGCGGTCCTGGCCCGAGAGGCTGCAGCGCCGAAGACTGGGCAACACCTCCAGCACGGCATCGAACTGGGCCGGTGCGAGGCCCTGACTCAGATCGTCCAGGAGCAGAATCGGAGTGTCCTTGATCACGGCTTGCGCAAGGGCAAAGAGCTTGCGAATGCCTTTCGGAAGTTGAAATACAATTTCGTCTGTCAGGGCAGTTTGCAAGCCGTCGGGAAGATTCTCCAGAAAATCTAGAATCCGCAGCTGCTGGCAAACACCGCGGACACCAGAAAGGGTGGCGTCTGGGTTCATGGCTGTGAGGTTGGATAGTACCGTACCCGGCAAAAGCTGAACGTCAGACATCAAGTAAGCGATATTCCTCTGGATTCCGTCCACACCAAATTGGCGGTAATCCTTGCCATCGAACAGCAACGTACCACTGACCAGCGGATAGAGCTGATCAATGACTCGCAGCACGGTCGATTTACCACAACCGGAATTACCTGTGATCGCAAGGATTTCACCAGGAGATACTGTCAGCGAAACCCGCGTGATCGCGAATTTGTTTTCAGTTCCCAGCCGGCAAGCAGCGGAGTCGAGCAGGATCGATCCCCGCAATCGTGTCGTCGAAGTCGTATCCTGTGAAGCCCTCGGTTGGGAAGCTGATCGTATCTTGAGAAACTGATCCAGCTGCTGATACTGATTGCGCATGGTGGTGTAACGCAACAAGGCACTCATCAGCAGCTGGAAAGGTCCGAAGATCCTCCAGACAAAGAACATGGCGGCGATCAGATTTCCGAACTGCGGAGCCACCACATTGTCCAGACCTGCTTCTCCCTGGGCGATGTTCAGGGCCATCAAGGCCCCGATCGCCAGGGTCAGAACCCCGGCAAGCTGAGACGTGGTGCTGGAAATCACCTGTAATCGGCCAACCTGGCCGTTGATGGTGAGAGCAGAAACACTGCTTTGGGCAGAAAGTCCACGGAGCCGCTGCAGCCACACCCACTCGACGTTGGCAAGCTTCACCTCGAGAAAACGATGCACAAGCTCAAGCTGAGCTTGGCTGATGCTGGTGCCAGTAGCCTGATTGAGGGTTGCAGCGCCTGAGTAATAGCGGCTCATCAACCAGACCAGAAGTCCGCTCACCAGCATCAAGACAAGCGGGACCAGGACCAGCCAGCCGGCAATGAATGCCACCGCAGCCAGATAAACCGTGATGAAGGGAAAATCCAGGCAGGCCAAGGCCAGGGGGCCTTGCACATAACCAAGCAGGCTCTCGAGATTGCGGAAGCGGCTGGTCAGACCAGATTGGCCGAGGGACTCAATCTGACGATAGTCAAGACCGAACAATTTCTCCACCAGACTCACTCCCAGCAGAGCTTCAAGCCTGCCGGAAAGCTGCGAAAGAGAAGACGCACGCCACTGGCGCAGGTTCCAGTCAAGGAAAAACAGCACAACCACTCCCAGGAAGATCCAGAAAGTTGAAGTCAGGCTGTTACTTGGAATGGAAATATTATAGATTGCCCGCATATAAAAGGGCAAGGCGAGCCCAAGAAGCGCAAGAGCAAAGCTGATTGCATAAAGAACCCAGATGCGATTGCTGAAACGATAGAAAATCTGCTTCAGCAGAGTGATCCGTTCCGTGCTGCCCCGATCCTGAAGCCACACCAGCTGACCAGAAGCCGGAATCTCAGTAAGGGCACAACGGCCGAACACATTCCCAGCCACCAGATCACCCTTGGCGGTGAGCGAGATCACGTAGGCAATATTGTCTGGGCTCACATAAAGAGCCGGCAACAACTGTGGATTGAGTTGACTCCAAGCCTGAACTGTTTCGGTACGGCTGCCGTAACCCAGACGCAGCAACAGGTTGCGGGCATCAACCAGATCCATCTGGCGAGGGTCTCGGCCCACCAGCTCAAACAACTCCTCGGGGCGCCCCGTCCACATCAGCTGCTGCAACAGCAGCCTGACGCAGAAGGCCATCGGCGCTTCCTGGCTGAGCGTGAGATCACGCAGCAGAACGGTGCGGCTGGTCACGCGATCACCTCAGGAAGACGAATGGGAAGTTGGATCTGCTGATCGCTGATCGAAACCAGGACGTTACCCACGCCATTGAGCAACACCGTGGTATGACCCTTGGTGCGCTTGAGCACGCGCTCCAGGCCATCGATGAACTGCTTGCCATAAGAACAATCACTCAAATCAATCATCACAACTTTCGGATCTGTCGCCAGAGCACGGACCAACTGAAACAGATGCAGGGCATCACTGGATAGTCCACTGGGCATTGAAGTGCCAATCGTGGTGTTATATCCATCCGGAAGGGAGCGAACCTTGGCGTCAAGCCCAATCAGATAAGACCAAAAAAGAGCTCGTCTTCGATAACGAGTCGGCTGAAAACTAGTGATATTCTGCAAAAGAGTCCCCTCAAAGAATTCCATCGAGGGATCCACATACACGATCTCATTCCTGAGCGAGTCTCGGCGAAAGGAAGCTATTGGAATGGTGTCAACCTTCAGGTTGAGGAAAGTCTCGACCTGAATCATTGCCAGAAAGAGGTGACGCACATCGCCACCAAAACTGGAGTCCTTCAGCAACACCGAGGAACCGATCAGAATCGGCTCCAGAACGTGTCCCTCGACTTCCAGCTGAAGCGACTTCTCAAGATTCAGCTCCTCGTTACCACCAATTGATTCCGTTGGGGTGGCCATCAACAGGTCGAATTCCTGTCGCGCATGGGTGAGACGCCGGTAGCTGTTCCAAAGCCCCATGGCCTGTTGCCAGGGGGAAAGGATCTTGCCGCCAAGCAGCAGGGCAGCGGCCAGAGCACCAGACAGCAGATCACCACGGATGACCAGGAAGGCACCCCACGTGATGATCGCCGCCATGGTGAGCTGCGACATCAGGGAGCCAAAGGCCTGGTAACGGCCATTGAACTGGTTGGATTGCATGCGCTGCCAGGCCAGCTCCTCCTGGCGATGCTCGTTTCCCACAAGAAACTGACGACCCAGACCATTGGATTTGATCAGATTGATCGCATCCATCAACCTGTTTTGATAATTGAGTCGATCCAACTCAAGGCCATCATTGCGCCTGGAAATCTCTTCATATTGACGAGCAAAAGAAAGAGAACGCAGCAGATACACCACAATCGCCAAAACAGCGATGAAGCCAACACTGCCAGCAATCAAAAATAGAACCAGAACAAAGATCAGTGAAAAAGCCAGATCAATCGCAGTATTCAGCGCCTGCAGGGAACTCTCATCGCGCAGGAGGTTGATACTGTTCAATCGCTCGGCATGGGTCGTGGGCGGAGTGCGCAGATAGTCATCAAGACGCATCTGAGAAAAGTGGCTCAACGCCATCAAGCGCCGGCCATGCTCGATCCGTGCGCCATCAGCGCCGGTGAGGGTGAGACGCACCGTTTTCAACCAGCCCGAAAGCAGCATCAACACCACAACTCCCACCGTGAGCACCCAGAGGCTTGAGGTGGAACTGGTGGGCAGAATTGAGGTATAGACAATATTGATGTAAAGTGGCGAGGAGAGCTCAAGAAGATTGATCAGAATCGAACTGATCAGGATTGGCCCCAATTGATACCGACTCCAATCCAGTTCGCGCAAGGACTGAAAGTATCGATGCCGGATCAACTCCTCAATGAGCTCCACAGCCATGCTGATGGACTGCCTGATGGAAGACCACCAGGAGCTGAGTGTGCTGAACGCCAAGGCCACAAGACTGTCTCGAAATCTCAACGGAATGGCTGAGACATCGCACAGACCATAGCCGGTAGCACAGCCTAGCCACGCCCGCAAATTGGGGCTGGAATGAAATCAAGCCTAAATATCTCTTAATTCTCATATTCGTCTTGAAACAAGACAACCGCTCGTGGTTGGGTGGTTATGTTGGACCCGTTGCCATGAAAGGGCCGTTCGTGAACCAGCCCAACAGGGCGCATTCCCCAGCAATCGCCAGCGCGAGCATCGCCAGTCTGCCGTTCATCATGTATCGCTTCCGCCTCAGCTCCGATCAGGTGCAGGTGGAGCTTGTGGCCAATGGCAACAGCCAGCGGGTGCCGTTTCAGGTCCTCGGCCCCACGAGCGAGGTGGCCTTTCTGGAGGAGCTGCTGGAACAGCAGTTCGGTACCCTCACGATCAATCCGGCCGAGCTTTTCTCGTTTCTGGAATCAGACTGCTGGGTGAGGCAGTGCTTCGCCGAACCCCAGCTGGTGGAGGGGGATCTCAAGGCCTCCCCCTCGCAGGACACCAGCTTTCAGCTCCAGACGCTTGGCAACAAGCTCGTCCAGGCTGGCATTCTGACGATCGATGAGCTTGAGCATCTGCTCGAGGACTATCGCCCCTTTTCGGAGACCCAGCGCTTCGGCGAATTCCTTCGTCTGAATCTGCAGGTTCCGCCCCAGCTTCTTGACCTTCTGCTCAACCCGGCTCTGTTTGACGAGCAGGGGTTCAACGAGAAGCGACTCGGCGACAGGCTGGTGGAGATGGGCTGCATCAGTCAGAGCCAGCTGGATGGGGCCCTGGCTCAGCAGAAGCGTGAAGGCGGCCGCATCGGCGAACTGCTTGCCCAGAAGGGTTTGATCTCCGAGACCACGGCCCGTTTCTTCTCCATGGCCAGGGTGAACGACAAGGGGCAGATCGACTACAACGCCGTCGCCTGAGCAGGTTCCCGCGGAAGCCTGTCGCGGTAGAGAGCATCGGCCATGCGCGCCGTCTGCACGATCGGACCGACATCGTGCACTCGCAGCACATCCGCCCCCGAGGCGATCGCTGCCACGCAGACCGCTGCCGTGCCCCACAGGCGAGCCCGGGGGCGCTGTTCCTGCAGCACCTCACCGATGAAGCGCTTGCGGGACGGACCCAGCAACAGCGGAAAACCCTCGCTCCGGAGCTCGGGCAGGCCCCGCAGCAATGCCAGGTTCTGCGCCGTGGTCTTGGCGAATCCCAGGCCGGGGTCCCAGAGAATCTGACTGACCTGCACACCTGCTGTGAGGGCCCGATCCGTGGCGCGCAGCAACTCGTCGCGCACGGTCGGAACCACAGCACCGTAAGTCGCCATCCTGTCCATGGTCTGGCTGTCGCCGCGGCTGTGCATCAGCACATAGGGACACCCCGCTGCAGCCACCAGGGGCAACATCGCCGGATCCCGTCGACCGCCGCTGACATCATTGATCCAGTGGGCGCCGGCCTCCAGAGCCGCTTCGGCCACTGCCGCATGAAAGGTGTCGATCGAGAGCCGCGGCGCGGAGCCCCCCCCCATCGCCTGCAGGATCAGGTCCAGGCTGGGCATCAGCCGCTGCAGCTCCACGTCCGCCCCCACCTCCACAGCTCCGGGGCGGGTGCTCTGGGCGCCGAGATCGAGCAGGTCGGCGCCCTGCTTCTGAAGGATCAGGGCCTGGCGCAATGCGGCCTCGGGGGCGAGGAAGCAGCCACCGTCGCTGAAGGAGTCGGGGGTGAGGTTCACGACCCCCATCACGAGCGTGCGTTCGCCCCAGCGCGGCAGCGCCGCCGGCGCGGACCTCATGCCGGCGGCTGGTAGTTGGCAATGCGGGCGAATCCCTGGGGATCGAGGGAGGCGCCGCCCACCAGCACCCCATCAATCTCCGGCTGGGCCATCAGCTGGTCGATCGTGGCAGGGTTCACCGAACCGCCGTACTGGACGATCACGCCATCGAAACCCACCCAGCCGCGGATCAGGCCACAGATGCGGTTGGCCTCATCGGCGGCGCAGGTCTTGCCGGTGCCGATCGCCCAGATCGGTTCGTAAGCCACGATCAGCCGCTCCGGATCGATGCCCTCGAGGCCCTGCTCCACCTGGCGGTGGATCACCCGCTCGGTTTCGCTGGCCTCCCGCTGGTCGAGGCTCTCGCCGACGCACAGGATCGGGATCAGGCCGGCCGCCTGGGCGGCGCGGGCACGCAGATTGATCTGCTCGTCGGTCTCGCTGTAGTACTTGCGCGGCTCGCTGTGGCCCACGATCGCGTGGGTCACGCCATGCTCCAGCAGCATCGGCGCCGAGACCATGCCGGTGTAGGCCCCCTTGTCTTCCCAGTGCACGTTCTGGGCCGCGATCTGCACGCCGGAACCGGCCAGGGCGGCACTGAGGGTGGGGATGGCGGTGAAGGGTGGCGCCAGCACCACCTCCCGATCAGCGGGCAGATCCTCCACCGAGGGCTTGAAGGCCTCCGCAAAGGCCTGCGCCTCGGCGCAGGTCATGTGCATCTTCCAGTTGCCAGCGATGACGGCCTTACGCACCAGCAGGTCCTCTCGGCGAAGTGAGGCAAACGCTATCTGGCGGTGGGATCGGGCACCACCAGCACCTCCCGTCCATCGACCTCCACGGCATCGCCGAGGCCCAGCTGCCGGCCCCGCCGGGTCTCGATGGCACCGTTCACCCGCACGTCACCGCGCTGGATGCGGAGCTTGGCCTCTCCACCGGTGCCCACCAGCCCCTGCCATTTCAGGAATTGATCAAGCTTCATCGAATCAGGGGCTGATCGCGGCGGACGATTGATAAGGTTCGCCGATGTTCGCACCCTCGCCGGCCGGCTTCCGGCGTCTCCTGCCCCTGCTGGCGCCCCACCGGCGCCGCCTGCTGGCAGGTGGGCTCTGCACCCTGGTCTACGTGGCCTGCTGGCCGTTGCTGGCCTGGCTGGCGGGTCGTCTGATCCCAGCGATCGGTGCCGGCGATTTCCGCCGTGTGCTCGAGTCGATCCTGGCGGCGCTGGCGGTGTTCCTGGTGCAGAAGGCCGCCCAGTTCGGCCAGGACACCCTGCTGGCCGGCCCGGCCCTGCAGGTGAGCCAGGAGCTGCGTCGCCGCCTGTTCTCGCGGCTGCAGCAGCTCGATTTCGGAGCCCTCGAAAAGCTGTCGGCCGGCGATCTCACCTACCGGCTCACCGAAGACGCCGACCGCGTCGGCGAGGTGATCTACAAGACCATTCAGGACACCACCCCCAGCGCCCTGCAGCTGGTGGTGGTGCTGGGCTACATGGTGTGGCTCGACTGGCCGCTGGCCCTGGCCACCCTGCTGCTGGCTCCGGTGGTGGCGCTGCTGGTGAGTGTCTTCGGCGCCCGGGTGATGACCGCCGCCGAGCGCAGCCAGAAGCAGGTGAGTGATCTGGCTGCCCTTCTGGGCGAGGCGATCGGCGGGCTGCCCCTGGTGCGCGCCTACGCGGCCGAACCATGGCTGCAGCAACGCTTCGATCGGGAGATCGACCTGCACCGCCGCGCCCGTTACCGAACGCTCCAACTGCTGGCGCTGCAGCATCCGGTGGTGGGCTTTCTTGAAGCCGGCGGCATCCTGGCCGTGCTGCTGATCGGCGCGGCCCGCATCCAGGCCGGTGGCCTCGACAGCCAGGGCTTCAGCAGCTACGTGGCGGCCCTGTTGATGCTGATCGATCCGATCTCGCACCTCACCACCAACTTCAACGAATTCCAGCAGGGACAGGCCTCGCTGCGGCGGCTGCGGGCGATCGAGGCTGAGCCCACCGAGCCTCCTGACCATGCCGATGCCCAGCCCCTCGGCCAGGTCCGCGGTGAACTGGTGCTGGATCAGGTGAGCTTCGGCTACCCGGGCGGCAGCACCGTGCTGCACGACCTCGACCTGCGGGTGGCACCAGGACAGGTGGTGGCCCTGGTGGGACCCTCGGGCGCCGGCAAGAGCACCCTGTTCTCGCTGTTGCTGCGGTTCAATGTGGCCGGCACGGGTCAGGTGCTGCTGGACGGCCAGAACCTCGCCAACCTGCGGGCCCGCGAGCTGCGCCAGGCCGTGGCGCTCGTTCCCCAGCAGAGCAGTGTGTTCTCCGGAACCGTGGCCGAAGCGATCGCCTTCGGCCGGCCGGCCAGTCTCGAGCAGATCCAGGCCGCCGCCCACACCGCCAATGCCGCAGGGTTCATCGAGGCCTTGCCCCTCGGCTACGCCAGCCGTATCGAGGAGCGGGGCAGCAACTTCTCCGGCGGCCAGCTGCAACGGCTGGCCATCGCCCGCGCGGTGCTGGGCGATCCGGCGGTGCTGTTGCTGGATGAAGCCACCAGCGCCCTGGATGCCGAGGCTGAAGACGCGGTGCAGCAGGGTCTGGAGCAGGCCATGGCCGGGCGAAGCGTGCTCGTGATTGCCCACAGGCTGGCGACCGTGCAGGAAGCCGACAGGATCGTGGTGCTCGATCGGGGCCGTATCGTCGAGCAGGGCAGCCACGCGGAGCTGATGGGGCACGCCGGCCGGTACCGCGAACTCTGCGAACGTCAGTTCATCCATCTCGGATGACGATCAGTGGCATGATCATTTTTGAGCGTCGCGGGTCTGATTCCCTGCTTGCCCAATCGCCATGGATCCCGAGCCGCAGCCTGCCGAGCCCACGCCATCCAACCCCAAGCCAGCGGAACAGCCCCGCAAGCAACTGAAGAAGCCGGTGGCACCCCCGGGCTGGGAATACCGGGTGCTGCACGTCAACGTGGACAACAACAGCACCCCAGGACCGCCGAATCCAAAGAAGGACAGTGCCAAGCTGGGGGGCGCGCTGAGTCCGGAATTCCTTAAACGGGAGTTCCCCGATCAGTACAAGAACGCAGACTATAAGGTGATGCATCCAGCCGAACAGCTCCAATTCTTCCTCAACCAGCTGGGTCGTGATCGCTGGGAGTTGGTGGAGGCGGCCCAGGTTGGAACGCTGTTGATGTTCATTTTCAAACGCCCGGCCATCCCTGCCTAAAGTGAGGCCTGATTCAATGGGTTCCCAGTGACCGACTCCAACCTGCAGCAACCTGTGCTGACCTTTGAGGGCAAACGCTATGACCTCAACACCCTGCCTCCGGAGGCGAAGGAGCTGGTGCGGGGCATGCAGGTGGCCGATACACAGCTTCGCATGCACGAAGACACTCTCAAGGTTCTTGCGATTGGACGGCAGTCCATGGCGATGCAGCTCAACGAAAAACTGAAGGAGATCAGTCCGCTCCCCTAGGCTGACCGAGGGAATCGCCGAGGGCGATAGCGGAAAACTGACGCCTTCATCCGATTCACTGACCCTCCCGCCCCATCCAGGCTCCCGTCAGTCAACGAGTTGGACTGACGGGAGCCTGCCCAGCATGGCTTCAATCCTGATCAGCAGAATCTTCGATCACCACGGCATCAAAGTTGTAGCGGCGTGTCAGCTCAAACACCGTGCCGGAGAGCAGCAGCAAGCCGATCAGGTTGGGGATCGCCATCAGACCGTTCAGGATGTCAGCAATCGTCCAGACGATTGAGGTGGTCTGTACCTGGGCCAGGGCATTGGGGCCAGACTGGGAGCTTATGGCGCCCAGCACCACGGCCACGACCCAGAGGTAGCGGAAGGGCTTGATGCCTCGCACTCCCACCAGGAATTCGAGGCAGCGTTCGCTGTAGTAACCCCAGCCCAGAATGGTGGTGGCGGTGAAGAACACCGTGCCGAAGGTCACCAGCCACATGCCACCTGGCATCCCCCAGTCGAAGGCACTCATGGTGAGGGCCACACCGGTTTCGCCGGATTCATAGGCGCCGCTCATCACAATCACCAGGGCCGTCATCGTGCACACCACGATGGTGTCGATGAAGGTGCCCAGCATGGCAATGCTGCCTTGCAGCACCGGATCACCGGGCTTGGCGGCTGCCTGGGCAATCGGTGCCGTACCGAGACCGGCTTCATTGGAGAAGATGCCGCGGGCGATGCCCTTCTGGATCATCACCCCCAACGCACCACCGGCCATGGACTGAGCGGTGAAGGCATCCGAGAGAATGGTCCCGAAGGCCATCGGGATGCGGTCGTAATTGCCCACCAGGATCACGATCCCGCCCAGCACGTAGACGATCGCCATGAAGGGCACCACCACCTCGGTGACCCTGCCGATCCGCTCAATGCCGCCGATCAGCACCAGAAAGGTGATGGCACCCATCACCACGCCGGTGACCAGCTCCGGCACCCCCATCGACTTGTGCAGGGCGAGGGCAAGCTCATGGGACTGCACACTGTTGCCGATGCCGAAGCCGGCCAGGGTGCCGAAGATGGCAAACAACGCCCCAAGCCAGGCCCAGCGCGGACCCAGACCGTTGCGGATGAAGTACATCGGCCCTCCCACGTGCTCACCGAGCTCGTCAACCTCGCGGTAGTGCACCGCCAGCAACGATTCGGCGTATTTGGTGGCCATGCCCACCAGGGCGATCAGCCACATCCAGAACACCGCCCCTGGCCCGCCCGTTGCGATGGCGCCGGCGACCCCGGCCACGTTGCCGGTGCCGATCGTGGCAGCAAGGGCGGTGGTGAGGCTCTCGAAGGCATTCACATCGCCCTCTCCCTTGGTGTTACCGATCGAGGCAATGGCCTGCCGGAAACCGAAGCCGATGCGGCGGAGGGGCATGAAGCCCAGTCCCACCATCAGATAGAGGCCGGTGAGGCCGATCAGCCACAACGTGATCGGACCCCAGACAATGCCGTTGATCTGGTCGAGAACCTGCAAGACAGGGGAGGACGCACGTGCGCCGATGGTCTCACGGGCACTGCCCAGTGGCCAGCCATCCCTCAGGCGAGAGGTTGCAGATCCTCGAATCGGAAGCTCTGACGGCCGGAATCGCCCTCAGAATCCGTTTCGATCACACGTTCGCCCAGCACCCAGGGACCCGCTTCTGTGAGAGGCACAAAGGTATCGGTGAAACGGCTGAGGCCACCACGGAGGGCACCCGTGGCGGGATCGCTGTATTGGCTGGTGTATTGGTGGCTGAGATAGCCATGGCCGGTGTCGGTGACGCTGCCGGTGAAGATCGTCACCACGGTGCCGTGGATGTGGCGGTGCACCATGGTCACCACCCGGTCCTTGATGCGGTAGCGGTCGCCCTCCCCCTTGCCACCCACGATCACCTCGGTACCCACGGCATCGGTATCACCAGCCGTGAAGGTATTGGCGCCGTGGGTCTGCTCGAAACTGCGGCGCACCCGGTGGATCGCCACTTCCCACAGCTGGGAGGCCACGGCCTTATGCACCTCCTCATCGTCGAAGCCCTCCACCGTGGCCTTCAGATCAGCACCCACCGTGAAGCTGCCCTCCAGCCGCCGCTCCCCCTGCTCCCACATACAGCGGCCGCGGTAGCCGCCGAAGCCGGGATCCCAGGTGTAGCGGTTCTCGTAGGCGGCCCGGAAGGCGGCGGTGCAGTCGCTGCCCGGGGCAGGCACGCTGCCGCCGGCCACAGCGGGGTTGGAAGCGGCGGTCGAAACGGCGGAGGTCGCGGGCGCGGGGCTGGAGGCCAGGGTCATGGGCGGCGGGAGATGGTGGCCAAACCCTACCCAGGCCGGCAGCGGCCGGTGTTGAGGCCTGCTGCGGCCAGTGCCAGTGCTCAGGCCACCGGCGCCGCGACCCGGTGAATGTCCTGCAGGGCCGTCACCTCAAGCGTCTGCTGTTGCAACGCCGCGATCGCCTCCACCGCAGCCAGTCCACCGGCCAGAGTGGTCACCGTTGGTACGGCGTAATCGAGCGCCGCCCGGCGGAGGTAGGTGTCGTCGTGGGCGGCCTGCCGCCCGATCGGCGTGTTGATGATCAGCTGGATCCGGCCAGAGCGGATCGCATCCTCGATGTTGGGCCTGCCCTCGTGCACCTTCAGCACCCGCTCCACCGGCAGGCCGCCGTCTTCCAGGGCGGCGGCGGTGCCGCTGGTGGCGATCAGGGAGAAGCCGAGCCCATGCAGGCTCCGGGCCACCGGCAGCAGGCCGGCCTTGTCGCGGTCATGGGTGGAGAGGAACACACTCCCACCCGTGGGCAGGGCATCGCCGGCGGCGATCTCGGCCTTGGCGTAGGCCATGCCGAAGCTGCGGGCGCTGCCCATCACCTCGCCGGTGGAGCGCATCTCGGGTCCCAGCACGGTGTCGGATCCAGGGAACCGTTTGAACGGCAGCACCGCTTCCTTGACGCTCTGCAGCGGCGGCACCGGTTCGGTGGTGAGGCCGAGATCCGCCAGGGTGCGGCCGGCCATCAGCTGGCTGGCCACCTTGGCGAGGGCCACACCGGTGGCCTTGGCCACGAACGGCACCGTGCGGGAGGCGCGCGGGTTGGCTTCGATGATGTAAACCGTCTGGCCGCTGGCGGCATCCCCCTGCACGGCGAACTGCAGGTTGATCAGGCCGCACACCTCGAGAGAACGGGCCAGGGCCGCGGTCCACTGGCGGATGGTGGCCAGGGCCTCGGCACCGAGGGTGCGCGACGGCAACGCACAGGCGGAATCGCCGGAGTGGATGCCGGCCGGCTCAATGTGCTCCATCAGGCCACCGATCACCACCCGGCCCTCCCGGTCGCAGAGGGCATCGACATCCACCTCCGTGGCGTTCTCGAGGTACTGATCGATCAGCACCGGATGGTCGGGAGACACCTGCACCGCCTCCACCATGTAGCGGTTGAGCTCGCTCTCATCGGCCACCACCTCCATGGCCCGCCCGCCCAGCACGTAGCTGGGGCGCACCACCACCGGATAGCCCACCCTGGCGGCCACGGCCCGGGCCTCGGCATCGGTGCGGGCCAGGCCGTTGCGGGGCTGGCGCACCTCCAGCTGGCGCAGGATCGCCTCGAACTGCTCACGGTCTTCGGCGCGGTCGATCGATTCCGGTGAGGTGCCCCAGATGCGGGTGCCGGTGGCGGCGCCCTCGGGGCTGTTCAGCCAATGGAGCAGGGGGATCGCCAGCTTGAGTGGCGTCTGGCCGCCGAACTGGACGATCACTCCCTCCGGCTGCTCGGCCTCGATCACGTTGAGCACGTCTTCGAAGGTGAGGGGTTCGAAGTAGAGCCGGTCGCTGGTGTCGTAATCGGTGGACACCGTTTCCGGGTTGCTGTTCACCATCACCGTGGCGAAACCGGCCTCCTGCAGGGCAAAGGAGGCATGCACACAGCAGTAGTCGAACTCAATGCCCTGGCCGATGCGATTGGGGCCGCCGCCGAGGATCATCACCTTGCGGCGGGTTTCAGGCTGCACCTCGTCTTCCGGTGGCACCAGCTGCAGCGAACCGTCGGCGGCGATGCGTTCCAGGGGGCGCTCGTAGGTGGAGTAGTGGTACGGGGTGCTGGAGGCGAATTCGGCGGCGCAGGTATCCACCGTCTTGAACACGGCCCGCACCCCCAGTGCCTGGCGATGACGCCGCACCGCCAGCTCCTCGCTGCCGGTGGCCCAGGCGATCTGGCGATCGGAGAAGCCCAGCTGCTTGAGCTCCAGCAGAGCGGCGGCATCGAGCTGCTCCAGCCGACGACCCTGCAGCAACCGGCCTTCGGCGTCGACGATGCCGCGCAGCTTGGCCAGGAACCAGGGATCGATCGCGGAAAGCCGGTGGATGTCCGCGTCGCTGCGGCCGGCGCGCATGGCGTCGCGCACGGCGAAGATCCGTTCGGGGGTGGGGGTGCGCAGGGCCCGCTCCAGCTCCGTGCTTTCCAGCTGCCGCTCGGGACGGTCGCAACCCCAGCCGGCATGGCCGGTCTCGAGGGAACGCAGGGCCTTCTGGAACGACTCCTCGAAGCAGCGGCCGATCGCCATCGCCTCCCCCACCGACTTCATCGAGGTGGTGAGCACCGGTGAGCTGCCCCGGAACTTCTCGAAGGCGAAACGCGGAATCTTGGTCACCACGTAGTCGATCGTGGGCTCGAAGCAGGCCGGTGTGGCACCGGTGATGTCGTTGATGATTTCATCGAGGGTGTAGCCCACCGCCAGGCGGGCGGCGATCTTGGCGATCGGAAAGCCGGTGGCCTTGGAGGCCAGGGCGGAGGAGCGGCTGACGCGGGGATTCATCTCGATCACCACCACATCGCCGTTGGCGGGATTGATCGCGAACTGGATGTTGCTGCCGCCGGTGTCGACCCCGATCTCGCGGATGATCGCGATCGACTGATCGCGCAGCCGCTGATACTCCCGGTCGGTAAGGGTCTGGGCCGGCGCCACCGTGATCGAATCGCCGGTATGCACCCCCATCGGATCGAGGTTCTCGATCGAGCAGACGATCACCACGTTGTCGGCGGTGTCGCGCATCACCTCCAGCTCGAACTCCTTCCAGCCCAGCAGCGACTTCTCGATCAGGATCTGGGAGACGGGGCTGGCCTCCAGGCCGCTCTTGCAGAAGGCGCGGAATTCATCGGGGTTGTAGGCGATGCCGCCGCCGGAGCCGCCCAGGGTGAAGGCGGGGCGGATGATCCGCGGATAACCCCCGATCTCCTCTCCCACCACCTCGGCCTCCTCCAGGCTGGTGGCGATGCCGGAGGGGCACACGGCCACGCCGATCCGCTCCATCGCCTGCTTGAACAGGTCGCGGTCTTCGGCCTTCTCGATCGCCTCCAGATTGGCGCCGATCAGCTCCACCCCGTAGCGCGCCAGGGTGCCGTCGCGGGCGAGGGTCACCGCCAGGTTGAGGGCGGTCTGGCCGCCCATGGTGGGCAGCAGGGCATCGGGCCGCTCGATCTCGATCACCCGAGCCACCACCTCGGGGGTGAGCGGCTCGATGTAGGTGCGATCCGCCATGTCCGGATCGGTCATGATCGAAGCCGGGTTGCTGTTCACCAGCACCACCTCGAACCCCTCGGCCCGCAGGGCCTTGCAGGCCTGGGTGCCGGAATAGTCGAACTCGCAGGCCTGACCGATCACGATCGGCCCCGAGCCCAGCAGCAGGATGCGACGCAGGTCCGTGCGGCGGGGCATGGGGGGGCGATGGCCAAACGGGCTCAGCCTCTCATGGGCCCTGGCTGGTTCCCGTGCTGGATGGCACCAATATCACCTTGAGCCAGGCCCTCGCTAACGTGGAATCAGGATCCACTGGTGCGTCTGTCGATGAGTGAACTCCAGCGCCTGAAGGGGCAGCTGCCACCGGAAATGCAGAGCTGGGTGTTCGTGGAAGCGGCCGCCTCCGCCGATCCACCCCTGATCACCATCGAGGAGATCGGTCGTGACGAGGTCGAGATCCAGGTCGACCTGGAGAGCTGGGACCAGCTGGCCCTCGACCACCGCAACCTGCTTTTCTGGCATGAGGTGGGCCGCATCCAGAACGATGCCGTTCCCCGCGATGGCTGGGAGATGGCGGCCCTGGCCATCGGCCTCGGCGGCGCCATCGGCGAACTCTGGGTGCAGGACGGCCTGCTGCTGCTGATGGCCCTGGGCCTCTCCGGCTTCGCCGGCTACCGGCTCTACCTGAAGAACAATTCCGAAAAGCGCCTGCAGGACGCCATCGCGGCGGATGAGCGGGCGATTGACCTGGCCACCCGCTTCGGCTACAGCCTGCCCAACGCCTACAAGAGCCTCGGCGGTGCCCTCAAGGTGCTGGTGGAGCAGACCCGCAAGAAGAAAAAGCGCGGCTTCTACGAAGACCGGCTCGAAGCCCTGCGCAAGAGCGCCGAGCGGGCCCGCGCCGAGATGGCCCAGCAGCAGGGGTCCCGTCAGTCCGTCACCAGCGAGAACGTCTATGGCTGAAGCCTCCGCCCCAGCACTCAGCACCATCGACCCCCAGGACAGTGAGGCCCTGGCCCGCCTGGCCGCTGACGCCTGCGACGACCGCAAGGCCGTGGACATCCGCCTGATCCGGGTCGATGAAGTGTCATCGCTGGCCGACTGGTTCGTGATCTGCAGCGGTCTGTCGGACGTGCAGGTGCGTGCCATCGCCCGCTCAGTGGAAGACCGGCTCGAAGCCGAGGCGGGCCGTCTGCCGCTGCGCCGTGAGGGCCAGGCCGAAGGACGCTGGGTGCTGATCGATTACGGCGAGGTGATCGTGCATGTGCTCACCCCGGACGAGCGCAGCTTCTACGACCTGGAAGCGTTCTGGGGCCACGGCGAACAGCAGCGCTATCTAGGCTCTGCGCAGCTTTCGGCGTCCTGACGGACGCATCACGTCCGATGGCTGGCCCGGCGATCGACACCCCCTGTCCGGTGCCGCCGGAACAGCGTCCGCTGGAGGAGTACGGCCAGCTCTGCCGCTCCTGGTTCTTCGCCTGGCCGTCCAACGATCTGGCCGGGCTGCTGCGGCCCCTGGCGATCAGCTGGCTGCTGGTGGCACCGCTCACCCTGCTGATCGCCAGCGGCAGTGTGCCCCTGCGCCATGACCCGCCACGGTTGATCCTCTCGGGCCTGGTGGCGGCGGTGGTGGTTCCCCTGCTGCTGCTGCTGCGCCAGTGGCTGGGCTGGACCTACGTGCACAAGCGGCTGCTCTCGGAGCGGGTGGAGTACGAGGAATCCGGCTGGTACGACGGCCAGGTCTGGGAGAAGCCGCTGGCCTGGCGAAGTCAGGATCTGCTGGTCTCCAAGCACCAGGTGCGGCCGGTGCTGCGGCGGCTGCAGCAGGCGTTGGCCCTGGCCGCTGGCCTGCTGCTATGCGGGACCAGCCTCTGTCAGGCTCTCTGAACCTCTGCCGGGCACCCGCAGGTCGGAGGTGTTCACCCGCTGATTCATGACGTCCGCATGACTCTGTCCTCCAGCTTCGGCAGCTCCCGGCCCGGGATTCCGCCCCTGGAGGTGCGCCTCCTGCGGGAGGGGATTCCGGAATCCAGCCACCGGGTTCACGCCGTGGTGTGCGATCAGCGCGGCCGGGTGCTGATGCGGGCAGGCGACCCCCAGCGGCTCAGCTTCATGCGCTCGGCCCAGAAGCCGTTCCAGGCCACCGTGTTCGTGAGCTGCGGCGCCGCCGACATGGGGGACAGCAGTGATCGGAGCCTGGCCATCGCCTGTGCCTCCCATGCCGGCACCCCCGCCCATGCCCGCGAGGCCTTCAGGCTGCTCTGGCAGGCGGACCTGGAAACCGAGCAGCTGCAGTGCCCCGTTCCCGCGGGCGCCACCAGTCCGCTGGAACACAACTGTTCCGGCAAACATGCCGCCTTTCTGGCCGCCTGCCGGCGCATGGGCTGGTCGCGCGAGACCTACCTGCTCGATGACCATCCCCTGCAGCAGGAGGTGCGCAAGCGGGTGGCGGAGCTGCTGGCCCTGCCTGCGGCCGAGCTGGTGTCGGCGCGGGACGACTGCGGCGCCCCGACCCTGCAGCTGCAGCTGGCCCAGATGGCCCTGTTGTTCGCCCACCTGGGAGCCTCGCAGCAGCCCGACCTGGAGCGGCTCTCGCGGGCGATGCTGGCTCACCCCGAGCTGGTGGCCGGCGAAGGCCGCTTCGACACCGAACTGATGCGCCACAGCCACGGCCAGGTGGTGAGCAAGGGCGGCGCCGAGGGCATCCAGTGCCTCAGCCGCGTGGGGGAGGGCCTGGGCGTGGCGATCAAGGTGGAAGACGGCTCCTCCCGCGCAAAGCACGCCGTGGCGCTGCACCTGCTCGAACAGCTCGACTGGCTGATGCCCATGACCCTCGATGAATTGCGGGGCCGCTTCCTGCAACCCGCGCCGCACCTCCAGCTGCAGGTGAACGGCGAACTGCGCTTCGACTGAGCCACGCTTCAACTGTGCTGCCGGGCGGGGCTTCAGGGGCTCCAAGGTTCAGGACGGACACCCCAGGTGTTATCTTTCTGGGGTCGCCGCGGGGTAGAGCAGTCTGGTAGCTCGTCGGGCTCATAACCCGAAGGTCGCGAGTTCAAATCTCGCCCCCGCCACCAACTTGACGATCTCAATCAAGCTCTCGGATTCCCGGGGGCTTTTTTTGTATCCAGCCCGATCCTGGTGCCATCCCTGCATCCCCAACCTTCCAGAACTCCGTGAGCGAATTCCACCAGGCCGTGCTGCTGTTCAGCCTTGGGGGAATCGTCACCCTGGCCACGGTGGTGATGATCCTGCGGGGGCATTGGTACTGGCAGGGCCGCGATCCCTTCGACCCCTCCTGATCCGGTGATCTGATCCAGCCTTCCGTGCTCTCCCACACCGTTCGCCCCGCGCCATGACCGACACGCCCCTGCTGGACCCGGGCATCGCCTGGTTTCTGCTGATCGCCTTCTCGGTGCTCTGGATCAGCCTCGGGATCTGGTGGGGCCGCCGCGGATCCGGCGGCGATGCGGACGATTATCTGCTGGCCGGCCGCAACATCGGTCTGGCCCTGAGCACGGCCACGCTGATGGCCAGCTGGGTGACGGGCAACACCACCCTGGCGGCCCCGGAGGTGGGCTACACCCTTGGTCTCTGGGGCATGTTCGGCTACGCCCTGGCCGGCCTGGGGCTGCTGCTGTTCGCCCCCCTGGCGATCCGGATCAAGCGGGTGATGCCCACGGCCCGCACCAGCGGCGACTTCGTGCGGCTGCGCTATGGCCGCTTGGTCTGGGCCGTGTTTCTGGTGATCACCATGGTGTACACCGCCGGCTTCCTGATCACCCAGGGCATGGGGGCGGGCCTGCTGCTGCAGGCGCTCTCGGGCTTCGATTACCGGCTCGGCATGCTGGTGGTGATCGGTGTGTCCACCGTCTACACCCTGTTCGGCGGCATGCGCGCCGTGGTGGGCACGGACTTCATCCAGTCGCTGCTGATCATGGCGATCCTGGTAGTGGTCGCCGTGCTGGGGTACAGCCACTTCGGCGCCGGCGAGATCTATGCGCGCCTGGCCAGCGATCACCCCTCCCGCCTCAACCTGCTGCTGCCGGCGGGCCTGCTGTTCGCCTGGAACACGGGCCTGTTCAGCATGGGAGAGGTGTTTCACAACAACATCTGGTGGTCGCGCGTGTTCGCCAGCCGCGAATCGGTGGTGTTTCGCTCCTTTGTGTTCGGCGGCTTCGCCTGGTTCACCGTGCCGATCGTGACCGGCTCGATCGCGCTGATGGCCCTGGCTCAGAACTTCGAGGTGCCGCAGGTGAACATGGTGTTTCCGATCGTGGCCGCCAAATTGCTGGGTTCGGCCGGCGCCATGATGGTGTTCGTGATCATCTTCTCCTCGCTCACCTCCACCCTCGATTCGCTGCTGGCCTCCACCGCCGATCTGCTGGCCGAGGATGTGTACGTCAAGATGCTGCGGCCCGAGGCGAGTGATGCCGAAGTGAAGCGCGCCGCCCGCCAGATCGTGGTGGGGCTGGGCCTGGTCACGGTGCTGCTCTCCTGGAACTACATCACCTCGATGTACCAGTTGCTGCTGTTCACCGGAGCGCTGGTGGCCTCCACGATCTGGCCGATCGCCTGCGGGCTCTACTGGAAAACGGCGAACCGCACGGCCGCCCTGCTGGCGATGCTGATCGGGTCGGCGGTGGGGCTGACGGCCTACGTGCTGATCGCTCCCTACTGCGCCGCCCTGCTCTCGGCCAGCGTCTCGGCGCTGGTGATGGTGATCGGCACCCGCCTGGCCCCGGAGACGTTCGACTGGCGAACCCTGGCCCGCACCTGATCACCGCTTCCTTTCTGCCGCCATGGCTCGCTTCCGATCCGCCGATTCCGATTCCGCGCCTCCCAGCCCCAGGCCCCCTTCATCCCGCTGGCGGCTGCTGTCCAGGCGCAGTGGTGTGGGGGCCGGCCTTCTCCTCGCCGGCCTCTGGGGGCTGGCCAACCTGGCCGGCAGGGCGGCGGCATCGCCTGCCACCCCTGACGACGCTCCGCAGCTGCTGGCCGGCAGCCTGCTGTTCCAGCTGATCGTGCAAGGCAGCATCGTGGGCCTGCTGGCCGCCACCTTGATCCTGGTGGGCATCTGGCTGCATGAACTGCGCCACGGCCGGGTCTGGTGAGACACGGGGGTCAGGCCCTATCGGCGGGTCACAGACATTTCGGCGGCAAAAACGAAAAACAATCGTAAAAGCCCTGGCTGAGTTACATCGGCTCCCACCACCGTGGCGCCAGGTGTGGAACGATCGGTCAGGCGCACGAATCGGGGTGACAGCACTGCAGCGACGGCGAACCGAACTGATCGATGCGACCCAGTTCGATCGCCACTGCCCGGACGTGTACGGCAGCGCCCACCCCAAGGCGCTGCTGGCCAGCATCCCTGAGATCGGCGAGCCGCTGCAGCCCCTGGCCACACAGCACGTGATCGCCAGCGGCCAGTTCGAGGCGGGCACCCTGCTGCAGCTGTTCCGGCTGGCGGCCAAGTTCGAGAGCAACCCGGAGCGCTACATCCGCATCAACAAGCCGCTCACCGGCAAGATCCTGATCAACGCCTTCTTCGAGCCCAGCACCCGCACCCGCCTCTCCTTCGCCAGTGCCTGGCACCGCCTCGGCGGCGAGACGATCACCATCGGTGACCGCTCCACCACCGGCATCGCCAAAGGGGAGTCTTACGCCGACATCGGCGAGATGTTCAACCACTACGGCGACTGCGTGGTGCTGCGCGACTCGGTGGAAGACTCGGTGTATCAGATGACCCGCTCCCTGCGGATCCCGATCATCAATGCCGGCAACGGCACCGATGAGCATCCCACCCAGGCGATGGCGGATCTCTACACGATGTTCAAGTGGCGGCCGGAGCTCTGCCAGGCCGCCGTGCCCGCCAGTGCCCAGGTGCGGATCGGCATCGTGGGGCTGCCGAACCGGATGCGGACGGTGCGGAGCCTGCTGCGCACCCTGGCCCACTTCCCCACCATGGCCCGTGAGGTGGTGATCTTTCACGACCCGGGCCTGTCCCCGGAGCAGATCTTCGATCCGGGGCAGCGGGAGGAACTGGAGGAAGCCGGGCTGGTGCTGAGCACCAGCACCGACCTACGCAGCGAGCTGGGTGAACTGGATGTGATCTACATCAACGCCATCGCCTGGGTGGGCGACGGCTATGAGACCCACGGCCGCAGCTTCCGGCTCAGCGCCGATCTCCCCCTCAAGCCCGGCGCGATGGTGCTGCATCCGCTGGCCCGCGGCGTGGAGCTCTGCACCAGCCTCGACCGCACGCCCCACAACTGGTACTTCTCCCAGGCCCGCGGCGCCGTGTTCGTGCGCATGGCCCTGCTCACCTGCATGGTGGAACGCACCGAGCGGGTGCTCGACGTGATCTGACCTGACCAGCCCAACCGGCCACTGCGGCCCATCACTTCCCACGCCCCAACCCAGAGAGGAACGAATCCATGTGCGGCATCGGCGGCATCGTCCATCGCCATCGCGACCAGCCGGTCGATCCCCAGATCCTGGTGAACATGGCGGCGATCCAGGTCCACCGCGGCCCGGATGGTTTCGGCTACGAGGTGCTCAACGACGCCGGCGTGGGCTTCTGCCACGCGCGCCTCTCAATCATCGACCTCAATGAGCAGCGGGCCCGCCAGCCGTTCCTCTCGGAGGACGGCCGGGTGCTGATGGCCCACAACGGCGAGTTCTACGACTTTCAGCGCATCCGCGCCCGGCTGGAGGCGGAAGGCGTGCGCTTCACCACCAAGAGCGACTCGGAGATCCTTCTGCGGCTCTACCTGCGGGACGGCCTGGCGCGCACCCTGCCCCAGCTGCGCGGTGAGTTCGCCTTCGCCCTCTACGACCGCGGTGATGACAGCCTCACCCTGGTGCGCGACCGGTTCGGCATCAAACCCCAGTACTGGTGCGAAACCGACGACGGCATCGTGTTCGGCTCGGAGCTGAAGGTGCTGTTCGCCCATCCGTCGGTGCAGCGGCGCTTCAGTGCCACCGGCCTGTTTCACCAGCTGATGCAGACGATGGTGCCCGGCACCACCGCCTTCGAAGGAATCCAACAGGTGAAGCCCGGCCACCTGGTGCGGATCAGCCGGCGAGCGGGGGGCGAGCTCAGCATCACCGACGAGCGCTACTGGGATGTGGACTTCCCCAGGAGTCACGACCGCGACCGGGGCCGCAGCGAGCAGGAGCACGTGGACGCCGTGCGTGAGGCCCTGCTCGAAGCGGTGGAAGCGCGGATGGTGGCGGACGTGCCGGTGGGTTGTTATCTCTCCGGCGGCATCGACTCCTGCTCGATCCTGGGGCTGGCGGCGGCGATCAGCCAGAACCCGGTGAAGGCGTTCACGATCGGCTTCGACGACAGCCGCTACGACGAAACGCCGATCGCCCGGGAGATGGCCGAGGCCACGGGCGCCGAGCAGGACGTGATGACCCTGGCGGCGGCGGATCTCTACGGCCACCTCGAGGCCACGATCTGGCACACCGAACGCACGATCTACAACACCCTGGCGGTGGCCAAGTACCTGATGAGCCGCCACGTGCACGCGGTGGATTACAAGGTGGTGATGACCGGCGAAGGCTCCGATGAGCTGTTCGGCGGCTATCCGGCCTTCCGCCGCGACATGTTCCTGCACGGCCTCGACGAGCTGCCGCCGCAGGAGCGGCAGGAATGGGAGGAGGCTCTGCAGGAGAGCAATGCCCTGGTGCAGGGGGCGATGCTGGCCGCTGACGCGGTGGAGGATCCCGCCCTTGAGGCCGTGGTGGGCTTCACCCCCAGCTGCCTGCAGCCCTGGCTGGCCTGCGCGCCCCTGGTGCCGCCGTTGCTCCATCCGGAGCTGCGGCAGGAGCTGGAGGGATACCGGCCCGGCGCCGCCATCGCCGCCACCCTCGATGGCGATCAGCTCGAAGGACGCCATGCCCTCGACAAGGCCCAGTACGTGTGGATCAAGACCATGCTCGAGGGCCAGATCCTCACCTGGGGGGGCGACCGGGTGGACATGGCCAACTCGATGGAGGCCCGCCCGGCCTTCCTCGATCACCACCTGGCCGCCGTGGCGGTGCAGGTTCCGCCGGAGCTGCGCATCAAGGGCCGCACCGAAAAATACGTGCTGCGCGAAGCCATGCGCGGCCTGCTGCCGGAGGTGCTCTACAAACGCGAGAAGTTCGCCTTCATGGCACCACCGGCCCACACCGATGCCGCCAAATGGGGCCGGATGATGGAGCTGGCGGATCAGTACCTCAGCGACACGGCGATCGAGGCGGCTGGACTGTTGAGCGTCGAGGGCGTCCGGGCCCTGTTCGCCCGCCATGACGATCCCCGCACCACGGCCGCCGAACGGGTGCAGATGGATGCCGTGATCAACCACCTGCTCGGGGTGCAGATCATGCACCGCTTCTTCGTGGCCGACGATGTGCCGGCAAGGGCAAGGGCCGAGGCCGACCGACTCGGGTGGACGGTGTAAGGACGCTCAGGCCACCCGGCGCCGCAGCCCGGGCCAGGTCCAGCGACGGCGGGCGGGGCGGATCGGCTCCACAGCCGCCAGCCCGGGCTGGGTGAGCGAAGCAGGTGCGGCAGCCGGCACGGCAGGAGCTGGTGGCACGGCGGCCGTATGGCTTGAAGGCACGGCGACCAGTGGCGGAAATGCACTGGTGGGCGCAGGCAGACTGGCCAGCACCGGCAAGGTGTCGCGGAAGGAGGTGTAGTAGGGCTGCGTGGTTTCCGCCAGGATCTCCCGCAGGGCCACCAGGGGATCGGGGTGGTGATCGACGCGGAAATCGTGCAGGGGATACAGCTCCTGGTGCATCACATAGAGCGCTGCCGACTGACGACCGCGGTGATCGCCACCGGCCGCCTCACCGGCCTCCAGGGCCCGCATCAACCGCTCGCTGAAGGGCAGATCGGCAGCCAGAGCAGCCTCATACGCCGCGGCCATCGCCTGCACCGGTTCGGGACCCGTGAGGAAATTTCCGGCCACCGAATAGCCCTCACCGGTGTGATGACCCGCCCAGCCACCGCAATGGGCGCCGGTCCAGGCGGCCGCCCGGCCATCAGCGTCGACCAGATGCACCTGGCGATGGTCGCGGCCCGGATCGTCCTGCATCAACGAGTCGAGCACCGTCTGGGCGACGGAGACAGGCTGAGGCGTGCCCCGCAGCAGGGTGAGACGATCCAGGCCCCAGGGTCCGAGCAGGGGATTGGTCGACGACTGGGTGGCCACAGCTCCCACACCAGCGCGGGCATGGGGCACGAGAGAACCCACCGCCAGGTGCTTGGTGGCAACGGCTACGCCGGTCATGCCGGTGGACGGATCCCAGGCGACGATCGAGTAGGTCATCGGGGGCGGGAGAGGCGTTCCCAGGCCAGAAATAGTGGTGTTGACGTTAGGTAAATCTGCTGGTGGCGCTGTCGTCATCGCCACCATCCGAGCCACCATCCGAGCCGCCAGCGGAACCACCAGCGGAGCCGTGCAACAGCCGCCTCCAGAGCCCATCAGGTTCCAGGCCCGAATCCAGACCTGATCGAGATCTGGTCAAGACCTGATCGAGACCTGATCGAGAGCTGATGAAGACCAGAATCGACGACAACGATCGAGAGCAGCTTCAGCTCCGCCGCCGCCGCGTTCCTTGACCCTCTCCAGCGACCCCCGATCCAGCCACCTCCTGGCCGGCGCCCAACCGGGCGGATCCAGCCTGCCCGCGGCCAGTCCCGAACGCCTGCCGGCGCTGTCGATCAATGACACCCGGCTGGCGGACCGCCTCGAGCAGCTGGGCCGGATCGGCCGGCAACCCTCCGGCGCGATCCGGCGGCTGGCCTTCAGCCCGGAAGACCTGCAGGCCCGCGCCCTTGTGCAGGGCTGGATGGAGGAGGCCGGTCTGGAGGTGCGGATCGATGCGGCCGGCAACCTGATCGGCCGGCTGGCGGGCCGGTCGCCGCAGCGTGGCTGCCTGGCCACCGGCTCCCACATCGACACCGTGCCCTCCGGTGGGCTCTACGACGGCGCCCTGGGGGTGATGGGCGGCCTCGAGGTGGCCCAGACCCTGCAGGAGGCGGGGGTTCAGCTGGACCACCCGCTCGAGGTGATCGTCTTCGCCGATGAGGAGAACACGATGGTGGGCTGCAAGTCGATGGTGGGGCGGGCTCCCGCCGAAGCGGAGGCCTACCGCACCACGATCGGTGAGCCGATCGCCACCTGTCTGGAGCGGATCGGCGGCGACTGGCAGCAGCGGAGCACCGCCCAGCGGCGCCCCGAAGACCTCGCCTGCTTCCTGGAGCTGCATGTGGAGCAGGGGGGCGTGCTCGAAGCGGTGGGCAAGCAGATCGGCGTGGTGGAAGGGGTGGTGGGGCAGCAGCGCTACACCATCACGGTGGACGGCCAGGCCAACCATGCCGGCACCACACCGATGGGAATGCGCCGCGATGCCCTCACCACGGCGGCCCAGCTGGTGCTGGCGATCGAGGATATGGCCCGCCATTTCCCCGGTGATCCGGTGGCCACGGTGGGCAAGCTGCAGGTCTGGCCCAACGCGGCCAACATCGTGCCGGGGCGGGTGGAGATGACGCTCGACATGCGCGATCTCTCCCACGACGTGATTGATCACATGCGCGCCCACCTGCAGCGCAAGATCGAGAACATCGCCGTGGCCAGCCGCACCCGCATCGCCCTGGAGCCGCAGTTCGTGGTGGATCCCACCCCTGCGGCGGCGGCCGTCCAGGAGGTGATCGTGCAGAGCTGCGAGGCGCTCGGCTACAGCCACACCCACCTGCCGAGCCGCGCCAGCCACGACGCCCAGGAGATGGGCCGTCTCACCCTGATGGGCATGGTGTTCGTGCCCAGCCGCGACGGCGTCAGCCATTCGGCCCAGGAGTTCACCTCGCCGCAGCAGTGCGCCGCTGGGGTGCAGGTGCTGCTCGACAGCCTGCTGCGCCTCGATCGCCAGCTGGCCTAGCAGTAGTTTCGCCGCAGCGATTCCCGCCGCCCCTTGGTGCCGGCCTCCTCTTCCCCTGAAGCCTGGGACGCGATCGTGGTGGGGTCAGGGGCCACCGGTGGGGTGGCGGCGATGGTGCTGGCGGAAGCCGGCGCCCGGGTGCTGGTGCTGGAGGCCGGCCCTGATCTCAGCCCGCGCCAGGCCCTGGGCAGCGAACCGGCCAACAGCCTGCGGCGGATCAGCAGCCTGATGGCCGGCAGCCAGCGCCTGCAGGCCGAGCACCCGGGCTACTGGAAGGCCAACCCACGGCTCTACGTGGATGAGCGGGCCCTGCCCTACAGCACGCCGCCGGATCGGCCCTTTCTCTGGAGCCGCGGCCGCCAGGTGGGCGGCAAGAGCCTCACCTGGGGGGGCATCACCCTGCGGCTGTCGGAGGCGGAATTCCGGGCTGCCGACCGGGATGGCCACGGCCCCTGCTGGCCGATCGGCAGCCGTGATCTCGATCCCTACTACAGCCGGCTGGAGCGGTTTCTGGGGGTGCACGGCGGCCGCGATGGCCTGCCCCAGCTCCCCGATGGCGACACCCGGCCTCCCCTGCCCCTCACCCCGGCGGAACGGCACCTGGGGGCCAGCATCGGGCGCAACCTGGCCCTGCCCCTGATCTGCTCGCGCGGCTTTGCCTTGCACCGGCCCAGCCCGGAGCAG
>NZ_JAYGIC010000160.1:0-32771 GCF_034931105.1 Synechococcus sp. CCY9201
GGCGCCTGGGCCGCCGCCGCGCTGGCGCCGCCGGTGTGGCCTTCGGCAGTGTGGCCCGCCGTCTGCTGCAACCGCTGCTGCAGGAGGCGGCCAGCCGGCAGCGACCGCTGCTGGGGGAGGGCGATCTCTGGCCACAGGCCCTGACACTTGCCGACGCGCTGGTGCGTCCCTGGTTGTCGCCAGCCCTCTGATCCGCAGATCCGCCGGCGGACGCCGGACCGGAACCGCTGGCTAGAACGGGCATCGAGGTCTGCCGTCCGTCCCTACCAGCCGGCCTCCCTGCCCAAGTGGCCGATCCGACCCTGCTCCGGCGCACCACCGACGATCTTGACCGGTTGCTGGAGGTGCTGCCGCCGGTGGTCCAGGAATCCCTGCTGGCGATCGAGGGCCATGAGCAGCTCCTGGAAGTGGTGCTCGATCTGGGTCGGGTGCCGGAGGCCCGCTATCCCGGCCGGGCGCTGGACCTGGGCAGCCGGGCGATCAGCCGCGGCGATCTGGCGGCCGTGCTGGACCAGCTCGGCCCCTTCGGTGGCGACAACCGGGCCGGCATCGAGCGCACCCTGCACCGCATCAGCGCCATCCGCAACCGCAGTGGCGATGTGGTGGGGCTCACCTGCCGGGTGGGCCGCGCCGTCTTCGGCACCGTGGCGATGGTGCGGGATCTGCTCGATTCCGGAGAGTCGTTGCTGTTGATGGGCCGGCCCGGCGTGGGCAAGACCACCGCCCTGCGGGAGATTGCCCGGGTGCTGGCCGATGAGCTGGCCAAGCGGGTGGTGGTGATCGACACCAGTAACGAGATCGCCGGTGACGGCGACATCCCCCATCCCGCCATCGGTCGGGCGCGGCGCATGCAGGTGGCCCGGCCGGAACTGCAGCACCAGGTGATGATCGAGGCGGTGGAAAACCACATGCCGGAGGTCATCGTGATCGATGAGATCGGCACCGAACTCGAGGCCCAGGCCGCCCGCACCATCGCCGAGCGGGGCGTGATGCTCGTGGCCACCGCCCACGGCAACGCCCTGGCCAACCTGATCAAGAACCCCACCCTTTCCGACCTGGTGGGGGGAATCCAGTCGGTGACGCTCGGCGACGAGGAGGCCCGCCGCCGCCGCAGCCAGAAGACGGTGCTGGAGCGGGCGGCGGAGCCCACCTTCCCCCTGGCGGTGGAGATGCACAGCCGCAGCCGCTGGCTGATCCACCGGGATGTGGCCGGCACGGTGGATCTGATGCTGCGGGGCCAGAGCGCCCGCCCCCAGATCCGTGAGCTGGGCAGTGATGGACAGGTGCACTGGCAGGAGTCAGCCCCCGCGCCAGCCCGGGGAGCCGTGGCGCCCCATCGTCCGAAGGCAGCGGCTCTTGCTCCGGTGCCGCTGCCCGATCCCCGCCAACCGGTTCTGCATCGTCGCTCTGCGGCCGTCTCGCCGAACCCCGACGAGTTTGCTGACCCGGAATCGGAGCTCGACCCGCAGTCGGTGGCGCAGGTCCAGGCGCCGTTGCGGCTGCTGCCGATCGGCATCAGCCGCCACCTGCTGGAGCAATTGCAGCGCAGCCGCCGCTGGACGCTGCAGCTGGTGGAGGGCCCCGAGCAGGCCGATGTGGTGCTGAGCGTGCGTCAGCAGCTCGGCCGCGATCCGGAGGGACGCCGTGAGGCCCAGCGACTGGGGCTGCCGATCCTGGTGATCAAGTCCGACACCCTCGCCCAGGTGCAGCGTGGTGTCGAGCGCCTGCTGGAGCGCCACCGGCGTGGCCCGCTTCACGCGCCGGTCGGTGAGGTGCAAGGGCCACGATCGAGGCTGGGGCACGGCAGCGCCGCTCACGACGATGCCCTGGCGGCCCTGGAGGAATGCCGCCTGGCGGTGGAGCAGGTGGTGCTTCCCCATGGCCGCCCCGTGGAGCTGTTGCCCCGCAGCGAGACGGTGCGGCAGATGCAGGTCGAGCTGGTGGGTCGCTATCGCCTGCGCAGCGCTGTGTTCGGCCGCGGCCTGGAGCAGCGGTTGCGGGTGTTCCCGGCTTGATCGGAGTGCGGCCTGGCCGGGTGCTGCTGCCGGGAGATTGACGAAGGACCGGGCGCTGTGGGTAACTATCTGAGCACCGGCTCAAGGCCGGAGCCGACCGACGATTGCCGCTCCGGAGCCCCTGCTCCCGAACTGCCTCGCTCGAGCGCTTTGGGCCGTCGCCAAGTGGTAAGGCAGCGGGTTTTGGTCCCGCCATTCCTAGGTTCGAATCCTAGCGGCCCAGTTTTTTCAGCCTGTTGTGGCGATTTCGCCTTCCCCGACCCCGTTACTCGTCTTCGATTTCGACGGCGTTCTGGTGGATGGCATGGCCGAGTACTGGTGGTCATCCCGCCGGGCCGCCCTGCGGCTGGATCCTTCTCTCTGTCTTCCTGAGCAGGCCCCTGCCGGCTTTCTGCAGCTGCGGCCTCTGATCCACAAGGGCTGGGAGATGGTGCTGGTGGCCGCCGAGCTCGGCCGTCCGGACCTGGATCTGGCAGCCTTGCTTCAGGACTATGCCGCGTCTCTGGCGCCGACCCTTGAGCGGCGGGGCTGGAGGGCGCCGCAACTGCAGCAGGCGCTCGAACAGGTCCGCAGCGAGGCGATTGCCAACGATCGGCAGGCCTGGCTGGCTCTGCATCGTTTCTACCCCGGGGTGCCGGAGCGGTTGCGCCGGCTGGCATTGGAGGGGGCTGACTGGGCCGTGCTCACCACCAAGGGCGGGGCCTTCGCCGCCGAGCTGCTGGCCGCTGCCGCTCTCGAACCCCGCGCCGTCTACGGCCATGAACAGGGCAGCAAGCCGGATGTGCTGCTGCGCCTGAGGGCTGAGGTGGCCTCGATCGGATTTCTGGAGGATCGGCGTCCAACCCTGGAACAGGTGCGAGCCACGCCCGGTCTTGAGGCGGTGGTCTGCCTGTTGGTGAGCTGGGGCTATCTCGGCCCCGACGACGCCTGCGCACTGCCCCAGGGCATCGACCTGCTGACCCCGGAGTCCTTCGCCGCACCGCTGGCGCGCTGGCCCGGATTCGCTACAGTACGCCCGTACTAGGCTGGAGGCTGGGCTTGGGCGTGTTGGCGCAGTGGTTGGAGTTGTGCAGTGGGTGCAGCGATCGCGGTGTCGCTGACGCATCGGCCGTGATACACCGGCCGTTTCAGGTGGCACTGATGGTGTGGAGCCGACTCTGTCGTTCTAGCTCTGCCACTGCCCTTGGTTCTGGCACTGCCCCTGGCGTTGCTTCTGCCACTGCCGCGGCGTCTGCCACTGCCGCGGCGTCTGCCGCTGTCATCGTCTCTGGATCCGCGACTGTCTGTCTGGGTCACTGTGTGTACCCGCCACGCTCTCTGATGCTCGCCTTGCCCTGGCGCTGACCCTGCTCCTGGCGTTGCCGCCTTCTCTGTCGCACGTTGTGCGGCGCCCCGTCTCCGTTCCGATCGCACCGGCCTGTTCTCGCCGCTTTTTCCATGACCCCTGACTCCAAGGCCGTGTCCGCCGCCTCCCGCAGCCTCGAGGCCCGCTCCGCCAGCGAGCGTGACAAGGCGCTGGGCCTGGTGCTGAACCAGATCGAGCGCAACTTCGGCAAGGGCTCGATCATGCGACTGGGCGACGCCTCCCGCATGCGGGTGGAAACCGTCTCCACCGGCGCCCTGACCCTGGATCTGGCTCTGGGGGGCGGCTATCCCAAGGGCCGGGTGGTGGAGGTCTATGGCCCTGAAAGTTCCGGCAAGACCACCCTCACGCTCCATGCCATCGCCGAGGTGCAACGCCGCGGTGGCGTTGCGGCCTTCGTTGATGCCGAGCATGCGCTCGACCCGGTCTACGCCGCGGCCCTCGGAGTGGATATCGAGAACCTGCTGGTCTCCCAGCCGGATACCGGTGAGATGGCCCTGGAGATCGTCGACCAGCTGGTGCGCTCAGCCGCCGTCGACATCGTCGTGATCGATTCGGTGGCGGCGTTGACGCCCCGGGCCGAAATTGAGGGAGAGATGGGCGATCTGGCGGTGGGCAGCCAGGCCCGCCTGATGAGTCAGGCGATGCGCAAGATCACCGGCAACATCGGCAAGTCCGGCTGCACGGTGATCTTCCTCAACCAGCTGCGGCAAAAGATCGGTGTCACCTATGGCAATCCCGAAACCACCACCGGTGGGAATGCGCTGAAGTTCTACGCCTCGGTGCGGCTCGACATCCGCCGGATCCAGACGCTCAAGCGCGGCACCGAGGAATACGGCATTCGCGCCAAGGTGAAGGTGGCCAAGAACAAGGTGGCTCCACCCTTCCGCATCGCCGAGTTCGACATCCTGTTCGGCCGGGGCATCAGCACCCTCGGTTGCCTGCTGGATCTGGCCGAGGAAATCGGGGTGGTGACGCGTAAGGGATCCTGGTACAGCTACGAGGGCGACAACATCGGCCAGGGCCGTGATAACACCATCATCTGGCTGGAGCAGAACCCCGAGCAGAAGGAGCGGATCGAGGCGATCACCCGCCAGAAACTCACGGAAGGATCGGAGGTGACGGCCAACTCGTTGCGGCCCCTGGCGGCGGCAGCCAAGCTGAGCGCTGACCTGTCCGATGATCCGGCCCGCGCCCTGGTCGAGGATCTTGGCGCTGCACCGCTTGAGTTGAATGCTCCTGCGGCGGCCGGGTCCCCTGCAGGTGCCACGGCTGGAACCCGATCTTCCTCGCGCAGCACAGCTCCTGCGGCCACCGACGGCTGACGCGCCGGGGCGCCAGGGGCCACCTGGCCAGCCTTACCTTCAGCCGTTGCGATTCAGGCGGCCGTTTCGATCGGCTCGCTGGCGGCCCGCGAGCCGCGATGACGAGGACCGCCGGACTTCAGAACGGAGTGAATCGGAGTGGGCTCAGGCTGCTGCAGGATCTGGGTGACACGCTGCAGCTCCTGAATGGCTTCGGCACCTTCCAGCTTCACCAGTTCGTGCCCGTCGCGGGATTCGACCCAGGTGATGCCGAAGTCAGACACGAGAAAACGCACTGTGTGGTTGTCGCCCAGGTCGGCCACGAACGAGGCTCCATGACCATCCCTGCCATCGCCACACACGTAGCAGGTGGCGACACAGCCCCGGTCCTGGAGGCTGCGGGCTAGCGCCTGCAGGCTCATCACCAGGTCGTGGACGAGGGTCCGGTATTGCTCAGCCAGACGCGGGAACATGACGGGCCAGCGGGTCGGTGGCGCAATCCTAATGTTTTCTTCAGTTTTTCGCGGGCGCCGTCAGTTTTGATCAGCGTCCGCTGGCAATCGCTGCTGTCGCTCAGGTGGCTCCTGCCTGCTGGGCTCAGCCTCTGCCGCGCAGGAGTCAGCCGTCCGCCAGGGTCCACCAGCCTGCGGCGGGGCCGATGAAGCGCACCGTGACCCAGAACAACACCAGCGCGCCGATGCCGAACCAGGCCCCACGGGTGGTGATCTCCACGAAGCGGTTGGCCTGATCCTTGCTCAACGGCAGCCACGGCGCGATGCGCTCCGACTTCGTGCCGCTGCCTGCGGATGGCTTGGGCCCCCGCGGTGGCAGGCCCTGGGTGGAACGACGCTTGGCTTCCCCCATCCGCGCAGCAGTGGCAACTGCCGGCAACGCTAGTTGGGCAGCAGGCGGCTCAGGCTCGCCCATGGTTCCAGGGCCCGCAGCACCGTGGCCCCCCAGCTGCGGCTGCGCAAGCGTCCGTCCAGCACGGCCAGGCGTCCGCCGCCGCGGCGCAGGCCTGCCACGGAGCGTTGCAGCCGGTTCACGGCCTCGGGCAGCAGCAGCTCCCGGAACCAGTCGAGGCCCTGCTGACGCAGGGCGGCGACCCGGGCGGCGGTGAGGGGATCCTCCAGGCTGGCGATCGGCAAGGTGGCCGCCAGGATCTGACCCGGTAGCGGCAGCCGCTCCTGCTGCTCCAGCCACCAGCTCCAGCGGGCGCAGAGAATCCCATTCGCATCGGGAGTGGTGGATTCGTGTTCCACCCTGCGGCCGAACTCCGCCGCCATCGCACTGGCCAGGCCGAGCCGCAGGCCTTCGTCGTCGCAGAGGATCACGCTCAGCCGTGCTTGCCCCAGCACCAGCCGGCGGCTCTGCTCCAGCAGATGCTGGGGGAAGACGGGGCTGTTGGGCAGCGGTTGGCGTAGCGGTGCGAACAGGGACAGCGGATCGGCCAGGGGCGGATCCCCCAGGTCGACCACCACCTGGGGCGTGAGGCCGAGGGCGACCCCGAGGGCTGCGGCGGTCGCCTGGCTGCTCCGAACTGCCGGAACAGAGTCGGCCAGCTGGCCCAGCAGCACAGCCCCACGGCCCCTGAGCAGGCCACCCAGGGCGTGGAGGGGCTGCAGGGGCTGGCGGTGCAGCGTCCACTGCAACAGCCGCATGTCCACCTCGGCCCAGCTGCTCCAGCCATCACCCCCCTGCTCCAGCCACTGGTCCCAGGGGGGCGGGAGGGGGGCGAGCAGGGCGAGCAGCTGGCGCAGCGGCGCCTCCTCTTCCGCAGCGATGGCCACCAGGCCGCTGGGCCGGCGCGGCGGTTCCAGAACCCGCCGGCTCAACCGGTCGTGCAGGGCCATCAGGCTGGTTTCGGCGGCAGGCTGGCTGCGCAGCAACCGGTTCCAGTCGTCGGCAGTGATCCGCACCGCCAGCGAACGACGCAGCTTCGGCTCGAGGGTTTCGGCTTCCGGGATCACCAGCTGGTGCTCCCCCAGCTGGCCATTCCGCCAGGCCTCTATCAGCTCGGCGTGGTCCAGCAGCCAGATCCGATGGGGTGGGCAAGGGCCAGACCCTTCCCAGAGGGGGAGGGCAAGGTTCACGGCCCGCAGCCGCGGCAACTCCATCTGCAGGAGACGCTGGCGTAGATCCTGGCTCAGCACCAGAGCCAGGGGGGCGTCGCTGAGGGCCAGCGGCACCAGCAGGCTGATCCACCAGTCGGGGCCGGTGCCGGGGGTGAGCCGGATCAGGGTGTGATCGCTTCGCCGCAGGCTGCGGGCCACGAGCCGGCTGAGGCTGAGGTGATGCGGCCACTCGGCTGCTCCCTCCTGGCGCAGCAGGGCTTTCAGCTGTTGATGGGCCAGGGCTTCCAGCATGGGCGAATCGTAGGAAGCTGGTCCGACCAGGCTGCAGCGACGATGACCAACCCCGCCGAGCCCCGGCCTGCCTGGCGCCATGGCCCGGTGGGTGTGGTGGGTCTCGGGTTGATCGGCGGATCGCTCGGCCTCGACCTGCAGACGGCCGGAGCCGAGGTGCGGGCCCTGGTGCGCCGTGAGGCCACCGCCACCAGGGCCCGAGACCGGGGGTTGGCTTCGGTGGTGAGCACCGATCCCTCGGTCTTGGCAGGCTGCGATCTGGTGGTGCTGGCGCTGCCCCTGGATCAGCTGCTGGCGCCGCCGCCAGCCCTGCTGCAGGCTCTGCCCCCCGAGGCGGTGCTGACCGATGTGGGCTCGGTCAAGGGGCCGTTGCTGCCGGTGTGGTCGGCGGCGTTGCGGCGGCTGGGCGGGGAGCGGCAGGCCCGCCGCTTCGTGCCCAGCCATCCCATGGCCGGCACCGCCGAGGCCGGCGTGGAGGCCGGCGTGTGCGACCTGTTCGTCGCCCGTCCCTGGGTGGTCACCCCTGCTGACGACACCGACCCCGAGGCGCTCGCCCTGGTGGCTGACCTGGCTGCGACCCTCGGAGCCCGCTGGGTGTGCTGCGAGGCCAGGGCCCACGACGCTGCGGTGGCCCTGATCTCCCATCTGCCGGTGCTGGTGAGTGCGGCACTCCTCCAGACCGCTGATCGGAGCAGTGCTGGCGAGGGCCAGCCAGCATTGAGCTCGTCATCCCAGAGCCAGTCTTCGTTCATGAGTTCGCTGCCGAGCCTGGTGCGGACCCTGGCTTCCAGCGGCTTCGCCGACACCACCCGGGTGGGGGGCGGCAACCCCGAGCTGGGCACCCTGATGGCCCGTGGCAACCGGGAGGCGGTGCTGCAGGCTCTGGCCGGTTACCGCCACAGCCTTGATCAGCTCGAGCAGCTGGTGCGCCGGGAAGACTGGGCGGAGCTGCAGCAGCTGCTGACCGCCTGCCGCGACTTGCGCCCCCAGTTCGTCTGACCCGTTCGGTTCAGATCCGCAGGGGCTCGCCGCGCTCCGCCAGCAGCTGGCGGCAGAGCATCAGCGAGGAGAGGCTCACGCCGGCGGTGCCCTCGCCGGGATGGATGGAATCGCCGCCGAGCCAGAACCCCTGCAGTGGTGTGCGGCTGGCCAGCCCGAAGGGCCCGAAGCGGCTGGGGTGCTGGCCCAGCCCCCCCACATAGCCCCAGGGCCGTCCGGTCCAGCCGGCGAAGCCGCGGGGTGTGGCCAGCTCCCGGTGCAGCCAGTCGGCTGATCCGATCCCGAGCAGCTGCTCCAGGCCGGCCGCCATGGCGGTGCCGGCCTGGGCTTTGCGCGCCTGGTACTCGGCATCGTCCAGGCCGAACCAGGGGCGGGCCGGCGTGAACACGCTGGCGATCACGGTGGCCTGCCCCTGGGGCGCCCGTCCATCGCCCTCCTGGCTCACCGACACGAACAGTGGGCCCGGAGATGGCCAGTCGAGCTGGAGGTGGCTGGGGGTGTGGGGCGGCAGCACCGAGCGCGGCACGGCTCCATAGAGCACCAGGGCGCCGGAGGGGTCGTGCAGGTGCTGCAGGCGCTGCCGGTAGCCCGCTGGCAGCGCCTCGCCCAGCAGATCGCTCAGGCACTGGGGGGGCAGGGTGCAGACCACCGCCTCACAGGCCAGGGCAAAGGGGGTGTTGCCGCCTTTCTCTCCCCGCACGATCCAGCCGCCATCGCGGCGCTCCAGCTGACGCGCCCGGTGCCGCAGTCGCAGGCGGCCGCCCCAGCGGGCCAGGCTGTCCTCCAGCGCCCGGCTGAGCTCCTGCATCGAACCCTCGAGGTGCCAGAGCCCCTGTGGCTCCTGCGCCACGGCCAGGGCGGTGGCGCCGTAGAGGGCGGCGGTGCGATCGGCAGGCTCCTGGGAGTAGAGCTTCAGTTGCAGGTCGAGGTAGCGCCGCAGGCGCTGGTCGTGGCTGCAGCCGCAGAGGGCTAGCAGATCGGCCACCGTGGCGCCCGTGGCCAGGGCACTGATCAGGGTGGCTGGCCGCAGGGCGCCGCAGAGCTGGCCCAGATCCCAGAGCGAGCGCGGTGGCAGCACCGGATCCCGCAGCGCGAAGGCCCAGTTGGTGCGATGCAGCCAGGCGCAGAGTTGCCAGAACCGTTCGCTGCCGGGGAACTGGCGCTGCCGTTCCGCTTGCCAGCGCAGCGGATCGCGCCAGAGCTGCACCGGCGGCTGGCTGTCGTGGAGATCCACCACGCAGGCCGGATCCAGCGGTGTGGCCGCCGGCGGGGTCTGGTGCAGATGGGCGAACAGCCGCGCGTGAATGCCACCTGCCTCCAGGCCGGCCACCTGGGTGGCGCCCACATCAAACACGTAGGGGCCGCGCCGGAAGGTGCCGGCGCAGCCGCCGCTCTGGTGGTGGGCCTCGAGCAGATCCACCTTGAGGCCGGCGCGGGCCAGCAGGGCCGCCGCCGTGAGGCCGGCGATTCCGGCCCCCAGCACCGCCACTGGGCCGTGGGCCTCGGTGCCGTCAGATCCCGTGCCCTGCGACTGCGTGCCGTGCGCCTCCGTCATCCCGGCATGCTGGCAGCGTTCCCTTGGCCGGTGCGAGCCATGCTCCCGTCCCAGCTGGGTCTCTGGGCCCGGGATCACTGCGGTGAGGCGCCGGCCTCGGTGGAGCCGGTCGGCGGAGGCTGCACGGGCCGCGCCTGGCGCCTGCGGTTTTCCGCACACCACAGCCTGTTCGCCAAGAGCCTGAAGCCAGCCGATCTGCCGCTGCTGCAGGCCGAGGCCGATGGGTTAGGCGCCCTGGCTGCCGCGGCACCCCCTGAGCTGGCGGTGCCCCAGCCTCTGTTTGTGGGGTTGGCGGCAGAAGCTGCCCTGCTGGTGACCGACTGGCTGCCCTTTTGTCCGTCGGGCGGCAGCCAGGCGACCGCCAACAGCTCAGCCAGTCAGCGTGGCGATGCTGCAGCACGGCGCCAGCTGGGTTGGCAGCAGCTGGGCCGTTCCCTGGCTCTGTTGCACCGGCGCAGCCTGGATGGCGTCGATGCCCGCTACGGCTGGCCGCAGGACAACTGGATCGGGGCCGCCCCCCAGGTCAACGGCTGGTGCGACAGCTGGGTGGAGTTCTTCCGAGACCGTCGCCTGCTTCCCCAGCTGGAGTGGGTCGCACGCGGCGGCGCGCCGCTGCGCCAGGCGGCCACCCTGCTGGAGCGTTTGCCCCAGTGGCTGGAAGGGCACCAGCCTGAGCCCGTGCTGGTGCACGGCGACCTCTGGGGAGGCAATGCCGCCCTGCTCGACGACGGTCGGGGCGCGATCTTCGATCCTGCCGTGTATCGCGGCGATCGGGAAGTGGATCTGGCGATGGCCCGCCTCTTCGGTGGGTTCCCACCGGCCTTCTTTGCCGGCTACGAGGCCGCGTGGCCCCTCTCCCCGGGGCACCGGGTGCGGGTGGAGCTCTACAACCTCTACCACCTGCTCAACCACGCCAATCTTTTCGGTGGCTCCTACCGGCAACAGGCCCAGGCGAGCCTGGATGGCCTGCTGCGGCTGGGCTGAATCCTGCTGTCAGGTCGCCCCACGAACCACCCAGCCCATGATGGCCGCTCAGCCGAGGTATTCCTTGCGAAGGGCCTGGATCTGGGCGAGCACGGCGTTGCGCTTCTCGCTGGTGGTGAGGTTCTGCCAGCTCCACTGGCCCACCACGACAAGGCCAAGCAGCTCCAGAAGCCCGGGAACCACCGGCAGCAGATTGATGGTGTCCAGCACCCCCTTGATCAGGATCTGCGCCACGATCACGGCCAGGAACACACCGGTGCCCTTGGCGATCCGACCCATCAAGGACCAGTCCACCTGGTCGAGAGTGGTGTTCACCTTGGTCAGGATGTCGCCGTAGCGCTCGGCGAAATTCACGGTGGCGTCGCCCACACCGGAGCCGAACGGGCTGCTCGAGGTGCTGGTCTCGCCTGCGTCGCTGCCGGCTTCCTTCAGGTCGGGCTCATTCAAGGTGGTGGTATCGCTCATGAATGGAGCCGCACAATTTGAAACGATCGAGGGCCAAGGTATCGGTGTGAGCTCCATTTGGCCAGCGCGGATCGGCTTCCGTCGGCGGGGGCTGACCTGCCTGGATGCCCTGCTGGCCGCCGCCAGCCCTGCCGAAGGCTGTGCCCTGCTGCTGGGCTGCCGCCGGGAGACCCATTGGCAGGTGGAGCGGGTCTGGCCCTGTCTGAATGGGTGGCAGCCGATGGGGGAGCGGAGCCGCCGCTTCGCGATCGATCCGCGTGAGCAGCTGCTGGCCCAGAAGTGGGGACGGGCCCGTGCACTGACGGTTCTGGGGGCGGCCCACAGCCATCCCGCCAGTGCCCCCCTGCCCTCGGCCACCGACCGGCGCCTCGCCTTTCCCCCTGCCCTGCTGGTGATCGCGGGCCCGCCTGGCGGCGATGGCGACTCTCGCGGCAGCACCCGTGCAGACCTGCCCCGCACGGGCTGGGCCCTGCGCTGCTGGTGGCTGACCGAGGAGGACACCCAGCCGTTGCCGCTGGCGTGGACAATGGTGGATTGACCGGTCGCGCTTCTCCGATGCTTCCTCCCGACACCACCGGGGTGCAGCTCAGCCCCGACGAGGTGGCCCGCTTCGCCCGCCACCTGATCCTGCCGGAGGTGGGCATGGAGGGGCAGAAGCGTCTCAAGGCCTCCTCGGTGCTGTGTGTGGGCACCGGCGGACTGGGTTCGCCGCTGCTGCTGTATCTGGCCGCCGCGGGCGTGGGCCGGATCGGCATTGTCGATTTCGACGTGGTGGATCACTCCAACCTCCAGCGGCAGGTGATCCACGGCACCAGCTGGGTGGGCAAGCCCAAGATCGAATCCGCCAAGGCCCGGATCCTCGAGATCAATCCCCACTGCCAGGTGGATCTCTACGAGACCGCCCTGACCAGTGAGAACGCTCTGGCGATCATTGAGCCCTACGACATCGTCTGCGACGGCACCGACAACTTCCCCACCCGCTATCTCGTCAACGACGCCTGCGTGCTGCTGGGCAAGCCCAACGTCTACGGCTCGATCTTCCGCTTCGAAGGCCAGGCCACGGTGTTCAACCTCGATGCCGAAAGCCCCAACTACCGCGATCTGTTCCCCGAGCCGCCGCCGCCGGGCATGGTGCCCTCCTGCGCCGAGGGCGGCGTGGTGGGCGTGCTGCCCGGCATCATCGGCGTGATCCAGGCCACCGAGGCGGTGAAGATCATCACCGGCATCGGCACCACCCTCAGCGGCCGCCTGTTGCTGTTCGATGCCCTGGGCATGAAGTTCCGCGAGCTGAAGCTGCGGCCCAACCCGGAGCGGCCGGTGATCAACGAACTGATTGATTACCAGGAGTTCTGCGGCGTGGGCGGCAGCGCCCCCGGCCAGGAAGAGGCGGGCAGTGTGCCCAGCATCACCGTCGCCGAGCTCAAGACGATCATCGACGGCGAGCTGGAGGACATCCTGCTGGTCGATGTGCGCAATCCCCCTGAGGCCGACATTGCCGTGATCCCTGGTGCCCTGCTGGTGCCGCTCGATCGGATTGAGAGTGGCGAGGCGATTGACGATGTGCGCCGGCTGGCTCAGGGCAAGAAGCTCTACGTGCACTGCAAACTCGGCGGCCGCAGTGCCAAGGCCCTGATTGCCCTGGGCCGTCATGGGATTGAGGGCACCAACGTGGCCGGCGGCATCGACGCCTGGAGCCAGGAGGTGGATCCATCGGTGCCCCGTTACTGAGGCGGTGGCTGCGGGTCCGCTTCGCGGGCCCAACTGATGATCATGGGCCCGCCGTGTCTCAGCGCCGGCTGATCGCCCTGGAGGGCCAGTTTCCGGCCTTTCTGGCGGCCTCGATCATGCCGGTGCTGCTCACGCCCCTGGCGAATGAGGTGGGGCCCTTCCCGCAGCCCCTGGTGGCGCCGATCGTCTTCGATCTGCTGATTCTGCAGTCGGTTCGGACACTGCCGGTGCTGCTGCCCACGTTCAGAGGACGTTGCATCGGTGCGCTCTACCAGTGGCTCGGGCTCGTCACCGGGCTGCTCATCTGGGTTCCTTCCCTGTTTCGGGGCTGGCCATCAGGCCACCTGCAGGTGGCCACTCTGCTCCTGGTGGCGATTTTCTTCATCACCACCTCCGTGCGGCTGGTGAGGCTCCTGGCACGGGTGCCGAGGGTGAACCTGTCCGTGCTGGCCGGCGCTGCTGGCGGTTATGTGCATCTTGGCCTCACCGGCGGCATGGTGGCCACCGCCATTGAGGTGGTGCACCCGGGTTCCTTTCTGCTGGGGGCCGTGGGCAGCCATGAGGCCCTCAGGGACAGGCTCCTTTACTACAGCTTCGTGACAGTGGCCGGTCTGGGTTATGGCGATGTGCTTCCCGGTAACCCAGTGGGTGAGCGCTTCGCCATCCTGCTGAGTGTGAGCAGTACCCTCTACATATCCCTGTTGGTGGGCCTGCTACTCGGGCGCTTCATCGCCCACGAAGCGGCGGAGCTGGAGGAGCATTGGCAGGAGCACAAGACCCTGGCGTCGTCTCCGCCGGATCGGCTGCCGATGGACGATCAGTAATCCACGCCGCGCTTGAGGTCGACACCGCGTTCGGCGTAGTGCTTGTGGCACACCATCTCGGAGTGGACGCTGGCCAGGTCGAAGTAGGCCGGCAGGTTCTTGCAGCGACCCGTGAGGATCACCTCGGTTTCGGCGGGCTTGCGCAGCAGGGTCTGCACGATCGGCTCCACCGGCAGCAACTCCAGATCGACCGTGGGGTTGATCTCGTCGAGAATCACGGTTTTGTAGAGCCCACTGGCGATGGCGGCGCGGGCGATCTCCCAGGCCCGCTCGGCCTCCACGTAGTCGATCGGCTGCTGCTGGCCCCGCCAGACAATTGCGTCACGGCCGGAGCGGAGGTGATCCACCAGGTGGGGATAGCTCTCGCGCAGCGCCGCGATCGCGGCGTCTTCGGTGTAGCCGCTGCCCCCCTTGAGCCACTGCAGGATCAGCACCCGGTGGCTCTTGTCCTGGCTGATGCCCCGGCCGATCGCCTGCAGGGCTTTGCCCAGGGCACTGGTGGATTTGCCCTTGCCCTCCCCGGTGTAGATCTCGATGCCTTCGAGGCCCTGGGCCTGACCCGGCTCCCCATCGGCGTCATCGGGGCGGCGATGGGCGCGCATCTCGGAATGGAGGTCAGCCAGCTGCACCAGGGCGCCGGGTGCTCCCCGCCCGGTGGCGATCACCTCCATGCCAGCCGGTTTGGCCGACAGGGTCCGCACCACCTCGTCGGTGTCGAGCAGGCCCAGGTCCAGGACCGGATTGAGTTCGTCCAGCACCACCACCGAATAGAGGTTGCTGGCGATCGCACCTCTGGCGATGTCCCAGCCCCGCTGGGCTTCCTGGCGATCGAAGCGGGTCGCTTCCTCTGCAGTGAAGAATTCGCCGCGGCCGGTGCGCACCTGGTCGATCAGATGGGGAAAGCCCTGCTGGAGCGCCTCGATGGCGGAATCCTCGTCGTAGGCCCGACCCGGACCCTTGAGAAAACGGAGCAGCAACACCCGGGTGCGCTTCTGCTCACAGATGCCCAGCCCGATCGTGCGCAGCACCACGCCCAGGGCCGCCTGGCTCTTGCCTTTGCCATCGCCGTCGTAGACGTGCAGCTGGCCATGGGCGCGTTCGTCACTGCCGGCCGCCGTACGGATGCCGATGCCGCGGCCGGTGCCCCGTTGCGGCGTCTGGGTGCTGCTGGCGGGGGGAGACATCGCAGGAGCGGCGGCAGATCGATGCTAACGACGGACCGCCCCAGCGCTTGCCAGGATTGCCGCCATGGCCCATCCCCGGATCGAGCATCTGCCGGAGCCTCTGGAGCGAGGCCTGGAACGGCTGCGGCAGCACCTGGCCGGATTCGAGTCGGTGGTGGTGGCGTATTCCGGTGGTGTGGACAGCACCCTGGTGGCGGCGATCGCGGCAGAGCAACTGGGCGAGGGCGCCCTGGCAATCACCGGTGTCTCGCCGGCCCTGGCGCCCCATCTGCGCGAGGAGGCCCGGCTGCAGGCGGCCTGGCTGGGCCTGCGGCACCGGGAGATTCCCACCGCCGAGCTGAACGATCCTGCCTACAGCAGCAATCCGGAACGGCGCTGCTACGCCTGCAAACGCGAGCTGCACAGCCTGCTGGCGCCGTTGGCCGCCGCTGCCGGCGGGGCGCCCGTGCTCGATGGCGTGAACCTCGACGATCTCGGCGACCACCGCCCCGGCATCGACGCGGCCCGTGAGCACGGGGTGGGTTCTCCCCTGGCCGATCTCGGCCTCGACAAGCAGGCGGTGCGTCGCATCTCCCGCGCGCTTGGGTTCCCGTGGTGGGACAAGCCGGCCCAGCCCTGTCTGGCGTCGCGGTTTCCCTATGGCGAGCCGATCACGACCACACGGTTGCAGCGGGTGGCCGCGGCCGAGGACTGGTTACGCCAGCGGGGGCTGCGGGATCTGCGGGTACGCAGCCAGGGCGAAACGGCGCGGATCGAGCTGCCCGCCGCCCAACTGCCGGAGCTGCTGGCGCGGCTGGCCGATGGTGGTAGTTCCGCTGGTTTCCGACAGGAGCTGGTGGAGGCTCTGCTGGGCCTGGGCTTCACGGCGGTGAGCCTGGACCTGGAAGGCTTGGTCAGCGGCAAGCTCAACCGAGGACTCGATCACGACGTCAACAGCTGCCCCTGACGGCCGGGCTGGCGATTGGCGATCACCCCTGAGCATGTGGCGATGGCTGCGTTGGTCCTGAGGGCTCAATGAGCAAGGACTGTTGCGTTTTGGGGAGCATAAAAAAGCACCCAGCAGGGTGCTTCAAGCGCTCGCGGCGCGCTAACTGGGCTGGCGCCTGGAGATCCAAACGCTGATCCAGATCCAACCGCTGAGTCAGCGGTGGTGTGCAGGGGTCAGGCGGCCGCCAGGATCGGATCCCGATCTGCCCCGGCGATGCACTCCGGCGTTTCGCGTCGAAAGCTGGTGAGCTTGTGCGTTCGGGCCTCCAGTTCTTCACAGAGCACCGCACAGGCCAGCTCGGGCATGGTGTGGTCACCGCAGGTGAACACATCCACGGCCGCGTACCCGGATTCGGGCCAGGTGTGAATCGAGATGTGCGATTCGGCCAGCAGGGCAAGCCCGGTGACCCCCTGGGGATCGAAATGATGGGTGATCAGATTGAGCAGGGTGGCGCCAGCACGTTTCGCTGCTGTGGTGATGGCGGTCCTGAGAAAGGCTTCGTCGTTGAGCTTGGCAGACGTGCAGTCGTAGAGCTCAAGGATGCAGTGTTTACCCACCGTATCGGTGGTACTGGTCCCACTCACGCTCTGCAGGGCGGTGGGGGTGGTGGAGTGAGCACCAGTCCATCCCGGGTTGGGGTGGAGGCAGGGCAGGCTCTGGTTCATTGAATCCAGACAAACAGGGCCCACCATACGCCCCAAAGTCGTTGGCTGGTGCAGGAAGTGGCGCAATCCAGCCTCTGACGCGCCGATCAGGGCCTGGATTCCGCCCCCAGCGAGTCCGCGTCCCGCTTGTCCGCCGTCAACGCCTTCGGTTCAGGCCCGAGGCTGCCGCCGCGCAGGCGCACCAGCTGGGCGGCCTGCCGCCAGCCCTCGCCAAAGCCGTCGACATGGGTGGCGCTGACGAGGCACTGGTGGCCCTCCCCCACCGCCTCCAGCAGCAGGCGCTGGCGCTGCGGATCGAGCTCGGCCAGCACATCGTCGAGCAGCAGCAGGGGGGGGGCGCCCACCACCTCTTCCACCAGGGCCAGTTCCGCCAGTTTCAGGGCCAGCACCAGGGTGCGTTGCTGGCCGGCTGAGCCGTAGCGCCGCGCCGGTTGCTCCCCCAGCAGCAGGGCGATTTCATCCCGCTGCGGACCCACCAGGCATTGGCCCAGCCGCAGCTCCTCGCTGCGCTGCAGCAGCAGCTGGGCCACCATCGCCTCCCGCCAGGGTGCCTCGGCGTCCTCCCCCTCCAGCAGCGTGCCGCTTCGGTACTCGAGCCGCAGCTGGTCCCGGCCGCCGCTGAGGCGCTCCTGCCAGGCCGCCGCCAGGGGTTCGAGCCGCCGCAGGGCCCGCCAGCGCCGCCGGTGCAGCCGAGTGCCGATCGCCGCCATCTGCAGATCGAAGGCATCCAGCAGGTCCTCCCGCTGGGTTACGGGGCCGCCGCGGCGCAACAGCTGGCTGCGCTGCCGCAGCAGGCGGCCGTAACGGCTGAGCAGGTCGCCGTAGACGGGCTCAAGCTGAAGCACCACCCGATCGAGCCACTGGCGCCGCAGGGCGGGCTCCCCCCGCACCAGGTCGAGGTCGAGGGCGCTGAAGGTGACGCAGCGCAGCCGCCCTGGCAGGTCCAGCTGCCGCTCGAGCACCTTGCCGTTGCGACTGGCGATCCGTCCCCCCCGCTGCCTCAGCTCCAGCTGCAACTGGTCGCCGTCGGAGCACATCGCCTGCAGCTGGCTGAGGCTGTGACCGTGGCGGATCAGGTCGCGGTCGCTGCCGGTGCGGTGGGAGCGAAGGCTGCAGAGCAGCTCCACCGCCTCCAGCAGGTTCGACTTGCCTTCGCCGTTGGGCCCCACCACCAGCAGGCGCGGCTCGTGTAGCTCCAGCCGGAGGTGCTCGATGTTGCGGAACTGGCGCAGCTCCAGGCGATGCAGCCGGATGGCTCAGGTGCGGCGTGCGGTTAAGGTAGCCCTGCCGGCAGCGGGGCTTTGACACCTCGAGGTCTGCCTTGAGCAGCACATCCGCAGGACCCCTTCTCCGGACATCGCTGTTTCAGGGTCGGTTCGGGTCCGGCCGTCAGCTTCGGCTCGACGCAGGCGCCTCACCGCAGGGGCATGTAGCTCAGTTGGATAGAGCATCAGATTCCGGTTCTGAGGGTCGGGGGTTCGAGTCCCTCCATGCTCGTGGTCAGCCTTGACGATCTCAGCCCTGCCGATCTGAACGGCAGGGCTTTTTCATGGCATGCCCGCCCCGTTGGTCCGATTCCGCCCTGCAGCGAATACGGCCTGTCGCGCCTCTGGCCTTCAACTCAGCGGTTTCCCCCGGGAGAGCCCAGCGACAGGCCCATGGCGCGGATCCCGCCGGGATCGACCAGAAACCCCAGCGCTTCCAGCGGCAGGATCGCCTCAGGAGGGGCGGACAGGGACACGCTGCAGCCGCCCAGTTCCCGCCGCAGGCGCGTCAGGGCCCCATGCAGCAGCGCCGCCAGGATCTCGGTCGGGTCGGGGTCCTGGGGATCGGCCAGCAGATCCCAGAGATTGGCATTGAGGGCCTGATCACTGGTGGAGCGCACGAATCCCACCAACCGTCCATCGGGTCCGCGCACAGCCAGGTGCCAGGCGCTGCGTTCGATCGCCTGCAGCCAGCGTTGGCTGGCCCGGGGCTGCTCGCCGCAGGCGCCCATCAACCGATTCAGTTCTTCCGGCGAGGGGATCGGATCCTGCAGCAGGCGGTAGCCCTCCCGAAGCCGGGGTGCGGCGGGTTGACTGCGGAACGGAATCAACAGGGAGTCCAGCACGGTCAACCGGTGTTGCGCATGCCGGCGGCAATGCCGTTGATCGTGAGCAGGGCGCCGCGCAGCAGCTCGCTGCGGCTGTAGGTCCGCCCGTCCTGGCCGGCGGCCGTGGCTTCGCTCATCGGTGGTTGACGATTCTGATCCCGCAGGCGCCGCAGCAGGGCCACCTGCAGGTATCCGAGCGGCACGATCGTGCGATTGCGCAGATCCACCGACAGCTGCAGGGCCGGATCACTGTCGAGCAGGCGCTCCTGCCCGGCGATGCGCAGCACCAGGTCACGGGTGCGCTGAAACTCGGCGGCGATCGTCTGGAAGATGCGCTCGAAGGCGTCGCGGTTTTCCTCCCGCCCCAGGGCCTGCACGTAGTGGTGGGCGAGATCGATGTCCACCTTGGAGAGGGTCATCTCCACCTTGGAGATCAGCATGCGGAAGAACGGCCAGCGCTGGTGCAGCAGCCGCAGCAGTTCCAGTTGGCCGGGATCCCGGTGCAACTCCTCCTCCAGGGCTGCACCCACGCCGAACCAGCTGGGCAGCAGGAAGCGGCTCTGGGTCCAGCCGAACACCCAGGGAATGGCCCGCAGGCTGGAGAGGTCCTTGGCACCGCTCTTGCGCCGGGCCGGCCGGCTGGAGATCTGCAGCTTGCTGATTTCCTCGATCGGGGTGACCTGCTGGAAGAAGGCCACCAGATCGGGGTTGTCGTGAACCAGGGCGCGGTAGTGATCGCGGGAGCGGGCGGCGAGCCGCGCCATCAGCTCATTCCAGCTGGGGGTGTCATCCACCGGTGCACTGACCAGGCTGTTCTGCAGCACAGCCGTGGTCATGGTTTCGAGGTTGTAGAGGGCCAGCTCCGGCAGCGAGTACTTGGAGGCGAGCACTTCCCCCTGTTCGGTGATCTTGATCCGGCCCTTCAAGGTGCCACTGGGCTGGGCCAGGATCGCCTGATAGGCCGGTCCGCCACCGCGACCCACCGATCCACCGCGGCCGTGGAACAGGCGCAGCGCCACCCCGTGCTGGCTGGCCAGCTCTTCCAGGGCGATCTGGGCCTTGTGGATTTCCCAGTTGCTGGACAGGAAACCGGAATCCTTGTTGCTGTCGGAATAGCCCAGCATCACTTCCTGAAGCGGTGGGCCGCCCTCTTCCCCCGAGGCGATCAGGGCCCGGTAGAAGGGTTCGCAGAACAGGCGCTCCATCACCGCCGGAGCCCGCTGCAGGTCTTCCACCGTTTCGAACAGGGGCACCACCAGCAGCGAAGAGTGGGGCGCCAGCGGATCCACCAGGCCCGCTTCCTTGGCCAGCAGCAGCACCTCCAGCAGATCCGACACCGTGTGGCTCATCGAGATCACGTAGGTGCGACAGATGCGGGCGCCGAATTCCTGCTGCAGGCGCTGCAGCATCCGGAAGACCGCCAGAGTCTCGTGGGTGGCATCGCTCCAGCGCACCGCCGGAGAAACCAGCGGCCGACGGGTCTTGAGTTCGGTCAGCAGCCAGCTCACCCGCTGCTCCTCATCCATCTCGCCGTAGGGCACGGGCAGCTGCAGATAGCGGCTGACCTCGTCGAGCGCATCGCTGTGACGGGTGCTCTCCTGGCGGATGTCCAGGCTGGCCAGGCAGAAGGCGAAGATGTGCACCTGGCTGAGCAGGCTCTCCAGGGCTTCGCAACCCAGTCCGGTGCTCTCGAGGCTGTCGCGCACCAGTTCAAGGTCAGCCCGGAATTCGTCGACCGAGCCGTAGTGCAGTTCCGGTGGCGGCGGGGAGGCGAGGTTGCCGACCCCGCTGCCATCACCGATAAAGGCCGACGGCAGGCCCGAGTGGCCGTCACAGGGGGATTCCCAGCCGGCATCCACCAGCTGCTGGTTGCGCTGACGGGTGAGCTGGAGCCGCTCCAGCGTGTAGCTCAGCTTCAGTCGGTAGGGCTCCAGCCGGTAGCGTGCCGCCCGCTCCTCATAGATCTCCGGGAAACGCAGCCGATCCATTTCCAGGGATTCCAGCAGGGCTGGGCTCACCTGACTCCACTGCATCGAAATGCTCAGCTGATCGCGCAGCTTGCCCACGGAGTGGATATAGCGCTCCAGCATCAGCTGACGCTGATAACAGGCTGTGCGCCAGGTGATCTCCGGTGTCACCGAAGGATTGCCGTCCCGATCGGAGCCCACCCAGGAGCCGAAGCTGCAGAAGGCATCGCGGGGCGAAAGCACGTCGGGGTAGCTGCCGCTCAGGGCCGTCCGCAGGCGCTGGCGCAGCTGGGGCATGGCATCGAACAGCACCTGCTGGAAGTAATGCAGGGCGTAATCCACCTCATCGAGAACCGAGGGTTTGAACTGGTGCAGTTCGTCGGTACGCCACCACAGCCGGATCTCTTCTTCCAGCTGCAGGCGGATGCGCTGGTCATCTTCGATGTTGGCCAGGCTGCTGCGCTGCAGTTGCTGGATCAAGGCCGCGACCTTCCGCTGCTTATGGCGCACGGTGTGGCGCACGATCTCGGTGGGGTGGGCCGTGAACACCAGGCGAATATCCAGCTCCCGCAGCAGGTTCTCGATCTGGGCCGGCGGAACGTTGAGGTTGCGCAGGCGTTGGAACAGCTCCCGGAAGGTGGCCGGTTCGGTCTGGCTGGCCAGAGGCGGCAGAAACGGATCGGTGCTGGGCGGTTCGGGCTGAAGCTTGAGGCTCTCGAGATAACTGTCTTCCTCGATGTGCTGCTCGAGGATGTTCACCAGCTGGAAGTACAGCGAGAAGGCTCTCGCGGCCGCGATCGCCTCGGAGAGATCCATGCTGCGGATCAGCTGCACGATCGCGTCGGTCGAGGTGGCGTTCGGCAGGATTGTGGCGCCGCCTTCGAGAGGATCGGTGGCACTGAGCTGTTTCAGCTGCACCAGCCGATCTGCCTGCTCCGGTGGACATTCGCTGCGGAGCACCGTTTCCCACAGGTCCTCCACCAGCTCCAGTCGTTCGCCGAGCAGCTGGCTCACCAGAGGCTTGGGCTCGGTGCTGGTGGCAAGCGACTCCCGCATCGGGATGAACGGCATGGCGGAACGGGTCATGATCATCCCAAAGGGGGGGTGCTGTCTGTCTCGTTGGGCTCCGCGCCCCGGACCTCCTGCTGTTCCATCACCTGGGCCTCGCTGGCGATGATCTCTGCGATGGTGCTGCCCGATCGCTGCCGCTCCACCCAGCGCATCGCCTGATTGCCCTGGTCGATCACCCGCTGCACCGGGGCCAGCACGCTGGTGAGCCCGAGGTCGTTCGCCAACGGGGCCATCGTCTCCAGGCTCTCGCGGATCCAGTCGGCCGCCATGATCGTGCGGCCCGTGCGCCAGTGGGTCAGGGGGGCCAGCAGGCTGGAGCGGGCTGCGGACTGATCATTGGCATCGGCCAGCTGGGCCAGGGCCTGGGCGTCCAGAGGGCTGGCCCGCAGGGGATCGTGGGCTGCCGGGTCTGCCAGCTGCTGGTGCAGGCGCAGTTCGGCGAAGGCGGTCACCGCCAGCAGCAGCAGCGGATCGGTGATCAGATCGCAGATGCGGATCTCGATCCGGTTGAGCTGGTGGGGCCTGGCGTCCCCGTTGGGCCGCACCGAGGTCCAGAGGTGGCGCACGTTCTGCATCGATCCAGCTGCCAGCTGCTCCGCCATCCACTCCACATAGTGGGCGTGATCGCGAAACAGCGGCACCTGCGCAGGAGTGAGCGGGAATTGCAGCCAGCGTTGCGAGTGGGCGCCCATCACCGCGCCATCGAGAAACGGGGAGCTGGCGCTCAGGGCCAGCAGCAGGGCTGCCTCACAGCGCAGCAGCCGCAACCCGGCGAACAGGGCCGGCATGTCGCTGAGGCCCAGGTTGATGTGCACGCTGGCGGTGACCACCAAGGTGCCGTACGTGGACTCGATGTACCCGTGATAGGGGTTGTCCGGATCCGACCGCTCGAAATGACGGCTGTCCCCCAGGCTCAGGGTGCTGCCCGGCAGCAGGGTGAGCTGCCGCTCCGTCAGCCAGGGCCGCAGCCGTTGCCGCGGTTCCAGCAACAGCTCCAGCTGGCGCTGGTAACTGGCCTCCGGCGGGGTGGTGTACTCAAGGTTGCGACGATCCGGCTCGGTCACGAAATCGGGGAACCGGCGAGCCACTTCGGAGGAGCAGCCCACCACCGTGCCGTCGGCCCGGCCGGTGAACAGTTCCACTTCAAATCCCTTCGGCAGCAGAGGGCGGCTCATGCCCGGACCCCATCACCGAACGGGTGCCGCGCTGGAGTCTGCACACAGGCCAGGGCCTTGAGCATGCCGCGCGCCTTGTTGAGGGTTTCCTGGTATTCGGCGGTGGGCTGGGAATCGGCGACCAGTCCGGCGCCGGCCTGCACCTGTACCCGCCAGCCGCCGTCGGCGGCGGGGAGCACCACCATCGTTCGGATTGTGATGGCCGTGTTCAGGGCCCCTGCCAGATCCACCGCGCCATACACCCCCGAGTAGGGCCCGCGGGCGTTGGGTTCCAGCGCATGGATCAGCTGCATGGCCCGGATCTTGGGGGCACCGCTGACGGTGCCAGCCGGAAAGGAGGCCATCAGCAGATCCCAGACGTCCCGATCCGCCGTCAGCAGACCCTCCACCTGGCTGACGATGTGCATCACGTGGGAATAGCGCTCGATCACCATCAGATCGGTGACCTTGACCGTGCCTGGCCTGCAGACCCGGCCCAGATCATTGCGGCCCAGGTCCACCAGCATCACGTGCTCGGCCCGCTCCTTCGGATCGGCCAGCAGCTCAGCCTCCAGGGCCCTGTCCTCGGTGTCATTGTCACCGCGGTGACGGGTGCCGGCGATCGGCCGCAGGGAGGCCTTGATGGCGCCACTGCCATCGCTGGCAGGTTCCGCCTTCACCATCACTTCTGGACTGGAACCGATCAGGTACCAGCCGCCGAAGTTGAAGAAGGCCATGTACGGCGAGGGGTTGACCATCCGCAGGCTGCGGTAGAGGTCAAACGGGTCCCGCATGACGTGGCTTTCGAGGCGTTGGCTCAGCACCAGCTGAAAGACGTCGCCGGCGGCGATGTGGGCGCGGGCCTGACGCACGGCATCCTCGAAGTCGGCCTGGCTGCGGTTGCTGCTGGGTGGCTCGGCCAGTTCGGCGCGATCGTTCCAGGCCAGGGTCGTCAGGCCGGAGGGCAGGGGAGCCTGCATGCGGGCCTCCAGGGCTTCGATCCGTGCGAACGCCTCCTGCCAGGCCTGGGCCGGATCGGCGCCACCGCTGAGATCGGCGTAGGACACCGCCGTGATCTGGCGTTTCACCTGGTCGAACACCAGCAGGCTGTCGGCCAGCATCCAGCAGCCATCCGGTGGCCCCAGGGGGTCGGTGGGATGGATCGGGACGGTGGGCTCGATCCAATGGATCAGCTCATAGCCCCAGAAGCCGAACAGTTGCCCCACCGGCGGCAGGCCCGGCACCGGTGCCGGGCAGACCGGCTCCAGGGCCTGGCGCAGCTGCGTGAAGGGATTGCCGTGCAGGCTTTCGCGCCGACCGTCGCGCCAGCAGCGCTCCCCCTCTTCGCCGCGCACCGTCAGCGTCCAGAGCGGATCGCTCACCACAAAGCTCCAGCGCCCCAGGCGTTCGCCCCCTTCGACCGACTCCAGCAGCACCCCATGGTGGCTGGCCTGGCCCACCTTCAGCCAGGTGGTGAGGGGCGTCTCCAGGTCGGCGGGCCAGCGTTTCCACAGCGGCAGGAAGCTGAGGCCTGCCGCCGCCTGGGCGTGGAAGGCCTCATCGAACCACCCTCCGTCCAGGACATCCCCGTCGAGACCGGTGGTGCGCTGGCTGGGGCGCTCGGAAGGGACCATTGCAGCGGCAGGCGGGCAAAAAAAACGGGGCGCCTAGCCCCGCTGTTATAGGTCTTGGCCAGTACGGCTCAGGCGTCGAAGGTGTTCTTACCGCTGAACTTGAGAGCCGAGGGATTGGGGTTGTCGCCGATGCGACGGGGGGTGTGACCCACCATCGAGCGCCCCTCATTCACCTTCTCGGGGAAGACACCATCTTTGGGGTGCAGATATTCGGTGTCACCGCCTGGAAAGATGCGGTAGATCTTGTAATCTTCGATTCTAGGCTTGAACTTGGTGCGCAGTTGGGTGCCCAGGGCCAGGCACTGCTCCTTGCGGGCGAAATACATCACGTTTTCGCCTTCGTTCATCTCAGCTGCACCACCGGTGGGCAGCTCAAAGGCCTGGGCCTTGCTGCTGGTCCAGGTGATCGCGTATTTCTCTTCGGTCTCGGCGGAGTTCAGGAGGCCGCCGGTGCTGCCGATGTACTTCGGGAGTTGACCGCTCAGCGCCGTTGCTGTCATAGCTGTTCCTGGATGGGGAGTCGGCAGACCGTTTCAGGCGGAAGCTAGCACCGTGATTTTCGAGGTTCCGCCACCCTCTCGGCAGTCTTCACACCCGTCAACAAACCGTCCGATCGCCAGGGCGCCCGAGACCCGCCCGTTCAGCAGACGGGGAAGAAGACCGTGATATCGCTGCCGGAGCGCTCCGCCAGCCGTCCGCCCAGCCGATGGAACAGCCGCTGGGTGGCCTGCCGGCTGAGCTGCAGGCTGCCGGTTTCGGGGTCCCAGCTCAGCACGGGTCCCACCCGTCGATGGTCTTCGGGGCGCTGGGGGCGGGTTCCTTCGCTGCAGATCTGCAACTTGAGCCGATTGCCGGCAGGTTGGAGGCTGAGGCGCACGCGGCTGCCGCCGCTGAGGCCGCGGCTGAAGCGGTCCACCAGGCCGCCCAGCATCGTTTCCAGCCGGCTCGGATCGCTCAGCACCGGTGGCAGCTCGTCGGCCACCTGCAGCTCGAACTGCAGGCCGCGCCGTTCCAGCTGGCGCTGCCACAGAGGTTCCAGCTGGCGCAGCAGCGCACTCAGATCGGTGCGGGCCAGCCGTTCCCGTTCGCCATGGCCGGTCTCGTCGCTCTCGGGCTGGCGCTGCAGCTCAGCGGCATGAAAGATCAGGCCGAAGCGATCGATCTGCTCGTTGCATTCGCCGTCGATCTGTTCGAGGCGCTCGCGCACCACGGCGGAGAGATCGCTGCGGCGCAGCAGCGAGCGGATCAGGGTCCGGATCGTGGCCAGGGGGGTCCGCACCTCATGGGTGAGCGCCTCCAGCAGGGCCAGTTCGCTGCTCACCGCCCGTGGGGTCTCGGCCCGGTTGCCGCCATGCACCAGCGGCTGCAGGGTGAGGCTGGGGGCGATCGTTCCAAGCCGCTCCGCCATCCTCGGCCAGAACTGCAGGGCGACATCTTCGGCATTGGCCAGGGGGCCCAGTTCCCGCAGGGCGCGGCGCAGCTCTGCGGCGGCGCTGGGGCGCTGCTGCTGCAGGCGCCGATCCAGCAGCGACAGGGCGGCCGAAAGGCCGGCTGGATCGAAGCGGGCCACCAGTCGCCGCTCCCGGGGCGGACCATCCAGGCAGAGGGCCACCTGCAGGCGTGGCGTGATCAGCAACAGCAGGGGATCGCTGCCGTCGTCGTCGCTGAGCTGCAGCCGCTCGAACCCGGGAAGTTGTCCAGGCGCTGGCGTGCCCCTTGACCCGGCGGCGCCGGGCAGCAGGGGAGCGACGGAGCCCCGCAGCCGCTCGAGGCTGTCCGGTGCCCACACCCAGCCCTTGAGGTGGAGCAGCAGCTCCGGCTCGTAGAGGGCGGGCAGGGGTGCCGCCAGCCAGAGGCCCCGCAACGGGAGCTGCGGCAGCAGGAAATCCTCCTGAAGGGTGGCCAGGGCCGCCCACCACTGGCGGCGCACACCGTCTTCGTCGCTGTGGCCCGCCGGTACGGCGGCGGACAGGCTCTGGCGTAATGCCGACAATGTCGTGGAGCCGTGCTCCATCACCAGCGCCCGCGGCTGGCACGGGACTGGCGGTTCACCGAGGCGCACAGGCCGAGGGCCATGAAGTTCACCAACATGGCGAATCGCCCGTAACTCAGCCACGGCAGGGGAATGCCGGTGATCGGTCCGAGGCCGATGGTCATGTTGATGTTCACCACCACCTGGAACATCAGCATCGCCCCGACTCCCACCACCACAAGGGATTCGAAATCACTGGTGGCTTTGCCGGCGATCTGCAGCAACCGCCACATGAGCAGGGCAAAGCCCGCCACTACAAGCATGGATCCCAGAAAACCGGTCTCCTCGCCCAGGGCGCTGAAGATGAAATCGGTGTGCTGTTCAGGGATGAAGCGCAGCTTGGTGAGGTTGCCCTGCATCAATCCGGTGCCCCAGAGTCCACCGGAGCCAATGCCCACCTTGCTCTGAAGCAGGTGATAGCCGCCGCCGAGAGGATCCTTGGACGGGTCGAGGAACATCACCAACCGATCCTGTTGGTGGGGCTTGAGGCCGTGGCTCCACAGCCATGGGGTGGCAACGGCAAACAGGCCCTGCACGGCCAGCACCACCGTGAGGGCCAGCCGCTTCCAGGGCAGGGAGCGCCAGGCGATCACCCCCATCAGCGGGATCCAGCCGGTCAGGGCCCAGGGCAGGGTGCCCGACAGGATGGCTGTGAACAGAGGGGAGAGCAGCAGCAGCACCCAGGCCAGGGGCATGCCGGCCCAGAACAGCATGGTGAGCAGCACGGCACCGAACACCAGCGAGGTGCCCAGGTCCGGCTGGATGAACACCAGAATCCAGGGCAGGCCGATCACCATCGTCGGGCGCAGCAGATCGACCGGCCGCTCCACCGGGTAGCGCGACAGCACGCCGGCCAGCAGCAGGATCGCCGCCAGCTTGGCGAATTCAGAGGGTTGAACGTAGAAGCCACCGATGTTGATCCAGCTCTGGGCCCCCAGGGCGGAGGTGCCGATCACGCGAACGGCGATCAGGCTGGCCACGGTGAGGCCGTAGATCGGCCACTGCAGGCTTTGCAGGCGCCTCAGCGGAACCCGGGCGAGCAGGAGGGCCAGACCCATTCCCACCGCTGCTGTGATCCAGTGCTGATACCACTCGGCGTAGGCGGCCTGGCGCTGGGTGCTGGCGATCAGAATTCCCGACACCAGGGTCATCGCCAGGGGAATACCCCAGAGGATCAGGTCCACGTCCTGCAGGGGGCGACGGCGCCAGGCCCGCCGCTTCGAGAACAGGCCGCGGCGGCCCGCCGCGCTGGAGCGGGCCAGGGCGCTGACCATGGATCAGGCCGCCGCCGGAGTGAGCGCCATCATCCGATCGGCCAGGGCCATGAAGGCCTGGGCCGTCGCCGATTCAGGGGCGCTGATCACAACAGGCAGGCCGCTGTCACCGCCCTCGCGCACGCTCATTTCCAGGGGCAGTTCCGCCAGCAGGGGCACACCGGCTTCATCGGCGAGGCGCTGGCCGCCACCGCTGCCGAACAGGGCGTAGTGCTTGTCCGGCGCATCGGGGGGGATGAAGGCACTCATGTTCTCCACCACGCCGAGCACGGTCACGCCCATCTGCAGGAACATCGCCAGGCCGCGGCGGGCATCCTGCAGCGACACCTGCTGGGGCGTGGTGACAATCACCACCCCGGCCATCGGCACGGCCTGGGCCAGGCTCAACTGGGCATCTCCGGTGCCGGGGGGCAGGTCCACCACCAGAACGTCGCGTTCGCCCCAGTCGGCCTGATAGAGGAACTGGCGGATGATGCCGTTGAGCATCGGCCCCCGCCAGATCACCGGCTGATTCTCCTGAATCAGCAGGCCCATCGACACCATGCCGATGCCACAGCTCTCGATCGGCACCAGAATCTGGCTGTCGCCGCTGCCGCGCACCTCGGGGGTGCGGTCGGCCACGCCGAGCATGGTGGGGGCGTTGGGGCCGTAGATGTCCGCATCCAGCAGGCCCACCCGCAGGCCTCGGCGGGCCAGGGCGCAGGCCAGGTTCACGGCCACGGTGCTCTTGCCCACGCCCCCCTTGCCGCTGCTGACGGCGATCACCTGGCGCACGCCGGGGATGGACTGCCGCTCAGGCAGCTGGCCCGGCCCATGGCCGGCGCCGCCGATCGGGGCGCCCTGCTGCACCGGCTGGGCCAGTTCGATCTGCACGTCGTCGATCCCGTCGAGGGCCAGCAGGGCGGCACGGGCTTCGGCGACGATCCGCTCCCGCTGACCGTTGGCATACCCCGGCAGCGCCAGCCTGAACACGGCGCGCCGTTCCTGCAGCCGCACCTGCTGGATCCACTCCAGCTCGATCAGGCCGCGGCCGCTGCCGGCATCCTGAAGGGCTTGGAGGGCGGCGTGCGCCTGGTCCGGGGTGGCCATGCCGGCGGGTCACTGGTGGCTGGATCCTAAGGAGGGCGATGGCGGCTGCTGTCCGGCCGGGTCCGTCACCCCTGGTGAACCAGCACACGAACCCGTGACAGACGCTCTCGAAGCCTTGTCTGGGGACCCGGCGGGCTGGAATGGTGAAACCACCTTCCCAGCCCCAGCGGTGCCCACCTTCATGGAGATGCCCCCCGCCGACTCCCGTGCCCGTGCCAAGGCCCTGCTGATGGGGCTGCAGGATTCGATCTGCGCCGGCCTGGAGCAGCTCGATGGCGAGGGCCGCTTTCAGGAAGAGAGCTGGGAGCGGCCCGAAGGCGGCGGTGGCCGCTCGCGGGTGATGAAGAACGGTCGGGTGTTCGAGCAGGGGGGCGTCAACTTCTCCGAGGTGGAGGGTGACCAGCTGCCGCCTTCGATCCTCAGCCAGCGCCCCGAGGCAGCGGGCCAGCGTTGGTTCGCGACCGGCACCTCGATGGTGCTGCATCCGCGTAATCCCTACATCCCCACGGTTCACCTCAACTACCGCTACTTCGAGGCGGGGCCGGTGTGGTGGTTCGGCGGCGGTGCCGACCTCACCCCGTATTACCCCTTCCTGGAGGATGCCCAGCACTTCCATCAGACACTCAAGACCGCCTGCGATTCGGTGAATCCGGCCTACTACACGGTGTTCAAGCCCTGGTGCGACGAGTATTTCTTCCTGCGCCACCGGGCTGAGACCCGCGGCGTCGGCGGCATCTTCTACGACTATCAGGATCCCGGTGGCCTGCTCTATAAGGGCCAGGATCCAGGCGGCCTGGCGGCGGCGGCCGCAACGGCGATCGGTCCGCTCCCCCAGACCTGGGAGCAGCTGTTTTCCCTGGCGAGCGCCTGTGGCAATGCCTTCCTGCCCAGTTACGTGCCGATCGCCGAGAAACGCCACGACACCCCCTACGGCGAGAGGGAGCGCGACTTCCAGCTCTATCGCCGCGGCCGCTACGTGGAATTCAATCTGGTCTTCGACCGGGGCACGATCTTCGGGCTGCAGACCAATGGCCGCACCGAATCGATCCTGATGTCCCTGCCGCCGCTGGTGCGCTGGGAATATGGCTACATGCCTGAGGCGGGCAGCCGCGAGGCGCTGCTCACCGAGGTGTTCACCAGGCCGCAGAACTGGCTCGAGGACTCGACCCTGGTGGAGCGCTGCCAACCCCATCAGGCGGTGGGCTGAACGGGCTCGCCACTCCGGCTCGGAGGGCCTCCACCACCCGGCCGGCGATCGCCTCGATCGTGGCCTGGCGGCGCTGGGGATCCCGCAGGCTGTCCTCCAGCGGACCTTCCAGCTTGCCGATTTCGAGGATGGCGATGCCGCGCCGCGGTGCCCCCAGTCCGCCCCGATAGCCGAGGGGATAGGGGCCGAAGGCCGCGGCCAGGCTTTCATCCACTCGCGAGCGGCTCCAGGGTCTCAGCGGTGGAATCAGCCCGGACCCCACACCATCGGGCCCGTAGGCGTCGTAGTGGATCTCGAGGGCATAGCCGCCCTGGGCCACGTGGTTCCGCCCCACGCTCCAGTTGGTGCGCGGATCATCCGCCTCGGCGATCGTGCGGGCCGGCGGCTCATAGAAGGCGATGTTGAGGCCGCTGCGGCGGCCCAGCTCCACCACCGCCCTGGCGGTGAGCAGGTTCCAGTAGAGCTCGTCCCGCATGCTGGGATCCATCGGTGCGGCGCCGCCCAGATCCACGGCAGCGCCGCTGGTACCGGATCCGTCCATCTCCTGAGAATCGGCATGGCCTGCCAACACCAGGATCGGGATGGAGGGTGTCACGGGGCGGATCCCCTGCCAGTCCTTGGCCAGGCTGGAGCGCGGGCCCGTCAGGGGATCGCTGCCAGGCAGAAGGGGGGTGCGGGCTCCGGCCGCGCTCAGCAGCGGCGCCAGCAGCAGGGCCGTGAGCAGGGAGAGGCGCAGAACCCGCATGGGGGGCAAAGGGGGAGAAGGGAAACCGTGATGGTTTGCGGGGGATGGAGTCTTTGAACGCAGGCTTGAGATCGGCGACCAGATCAGATGGGGGACCAGATCAGATCGGTGAACTGAGCAGGGCGCCGTCGCTGGCCAGCTCCAATTGCGCACCCAGCTCCACTTCCAGGGCGATCAGCTCGTCGCGGTGGGCGCGCAGGCGCAAGGTGCTGCCGCTGGCCGATTCCTCATTGATCAGGCGCAACTCGACGCTCTCGGCCCGCTCGGCTCGGCGCCGGTAGACCAACCCCGCCGCCGGGCCAAGCAGGGCCAGCAACAGTGGCCACCAGCCCAGGACGGGCAGCAACTGGCGCAGCACCAGGCCGAGGCAGGCGGCGCCGATGCCGCCCAGCAGCGACAGCAGCAGCGCCAGGGCGGTGCTGGAGCCCACCTGTCCCTGGAAGCGCAGCAGCCGGAGATCCGGATCGCCGCCAGCCGATTGCCAGCCCCGCGCCGTGAGCCAGTCACTCAGGCCTTGCAACACTTCCACCGGAGGCCGCGGCGAATGCACCTCCACCACGGTGGTGCGGTCTTTGCTGGCGGCCCGCAGGAAGAACACCAGCCCGATGGCCAGCAGCAGGGTGAGCAGAAAGGTGGAACCCAGGGTGGGCATGGCGGGGCAAGGGAGCGTGCCGCCTGGCGGACGCGGTGTGAAGGCTCTCCATTGTGGACGGTGTGGCCAGCCCGTGGATTCCGCCGGGCAGGGCCCTCCATCACCATGGGGGAAGTCGTCTGTCGCTGCCATGGCCCCGGCCCCCGGTTCCGCCCCCGCCCGTTTCGCCGTGTTCGACGGGGATCTCGATGCCGAGTGGCAGGCGCTCTACGCCGGAGCCCGGGCCCTGGCGGTCGATACGGAGGCGATGGGACTGATTCACGGCCGCGACCGGCTCTGCCTGGTGCAGATCTGCGACGACCACGACAACGTCTGCTGCATTCGCCTGGCCCGAGGCCAGGACGCGGCGCCGCGACTCCAGGCCCTGATGGAGAACCCGGAGATCGAAAAGGTGTTCCACTTCGCCCGCTTCGATGTGGCGGCCCTGGCTGAGAACCTCGCCATCGCGGTGGATCCGATCTTCTGCACCAAGGTGGCCAGCCGCCTGGGCCGCACCTATAGCCCCAAGCACGGTCTCAAGGATGTGGTGCAGGAGCTCGTGGGGGTGGAACTCGACAAGCAGGCCCAGAGCTCTGACTGGGGCAGGGTCGAAGACCTGAGTGAGGCCCAGCTGGCCTATGCCGCCGGTGATGTGCGCTATCTGCTGCCTGCGCGCGATCAGCTTGAGACCATGCTGAAGCGGGAAGATCGCTGGGATCTGGCGTTGCGGTGCTTTGCTTGCCTGCCGGTGTTCGCCGAGCTGGATCGCAACCGTTTTCCGCTTCTGTTCGAGCACTCCAGCGGTGGCAACCGATGATCCGCCGGTTCTGCAGCCAGCGTCCGCCTGATCTCAGACGGTTGTCCTGGAAGGCCGTCCACTTCCCGGTTCAGTCTTCATCGAGGAAGTACTCCTCACTGCTCACCGCCCCCAGCAGCGAGGAGAGCAGAGCCTCGTTGTCGACTCCACTGGCGATCACCTCCTCCAGCATCCGTTCGGCCAGCGCCACTTTGGAGGCCACGTCCCGCAGGCCTTCCTGACTGGCCCGCACGTCCACCTTGCGCCGGGCTGAAGCGAGGCTCACTCCCAGCCGGCTGGCCAGCCGGCCGCAGGCGGCGTTGTAGGTACGGTCGGGGATGGCAACCATGGGCAGAGTCTGAGGCTCCGCTCATCATCCGCCGCAGCGGCGGGGTGTCAGGGCCGGTGCTCACGCCAGCAGGTGCTGCGTGATCAGCTTCGCCAGTCGCTGGCTGCCCCCGGCGGGGCCCATACGGCGGCGGCCCATGGTTCCCAGCCGCTGCCTCAGCTCCGCGTCGTCCAGCCAGCGCGTCGCTGTGCGGGCCAGTTCGGCGGCGGTATGGCAGGGCAGCACGGCCCCACCCAGCAGGCGGGACTGGCGGCGGGCGAACCCCGGCTTGAACTGTGGCCCGGGGCCCG